>JAYEFW010000266.1:17063-32923 GCA_034658795.1 Thermodesulfobacteriota bacterium | reverse complement strand
GTTTCTTTTTGTGTTCCCATACTTTAATAAGAGGAAGGGCTTTCCCGAAAAGCGGGTGGTGTGGACGGATAATTCTTACCGTCTGAAAATGTGAGTTACTATGCGCAGTATTAAACGTTTGTGGAAGCTTCAAATATGCCTAAAACGATTGCACTCGCTCAAGGAACCGTTCCTGCTTGCAAGCGTGACGGTTTCCCAATGCTTAGAATTAATGGACGTTTACAGTGTGTGGTCGAATATCTTAATCATTGTATCGGTCAGGAAAAAATCGTTGATGTGATAAAACAGGGACAAGCATTTTATTACGTGTTCGCCAATGGATATCAATTGCCTCTTTTGTGTTCTTGTTGCAATGGGCCGCTGGTGATTGAAAATTTGATAAAGGCACGTCAGAATATGCTCGGTCGGCGATTAGTGGCTATGGCAATGGAGACGAATAGGTTTGAGGATGGGCGAGTGTTTGAGGAATTAGTCCTGGAATTCTCAAAAAAGAGAGTATTATCGAAAAAGGAAGAAATCGGTGTCTCTTTTGAAGTAGCAGTTCATCTCAAGCATCACGTAAAGGGTTCAGGGGCCAGTATTGCAGATGTAAGTCGTGGTCTAAAAAAGAAGAAATCCACTCGCAAAAAAAACGTAAGAAGCCAAACTGTTTCGCGGAAATTATTGCTTAACAACGCCATTCAAGTAGATGGGCAGAGTCGTGCGGTTTGAAGTTTTTATCAAGTTTTGTGTTTAATCGCCTTTTACAAAGGCCAAGTTATCCTGCCCACTGGTGATGGCGTTGGCGCTCGAACTAAAAGAAAGGGATGAAAACGAAAAATGGCAATAGAACTATTTCCATCATCTTTTCGCTGTGACTGTGGTCAGGAACTGGATTTCTTTGAGAATACAATACGGGATATGAAAAAGATGAGCAAAAAGAAACGAGTCCGTTTAGGAGAGGAAAAACATACTATTGTGTTTTACAAAGGCGAAGCAATAGAGATTCTTTGCCCAAAATTAGGAAATTGCACCATAACCGACTCTAAGTAGAGTGCCTGAATACCCGTAAATACTGCATCGACAGATGTTGTTAAATTGAGAATTTATTATTTTATTTGAGTTAGTGGAAGCCTTGGATGCCCATGACTTCTGCGTTACAGATATCTGCCAAGGAACGTGGACGAATTAGCTTCCACAAGTAGGCGCATAGATTTGGGTCAGATTTATAGTCTTCCCGCCCGCCTTGACATGACAATGTGTTTCATCTTTTGTTTAGAACCATTTTAAACCAAGATTCTGTTATGAATCATTATTGCCCTACCTTGTGATGTATGTTTAAATAGTTCAGTAAAGGAGGAATACTATGGCGACAACAAATGGCAGAGTTATTGAAGATGCCCTATCCCTTCCGGCAGACGTTCGTATAAGCTTGGTTGAGAAGCTTCTTACGAGCCTCAACCTTCCAGTCGATGAGGAAATCGATCGCCTTTGGACAGAGGAAGCGGAACGTCGCGTGTCCCAAATTGAGGAAGGCAAAGCTAAGCTGGTCCCCGGTGAAGAAGTTTTTGCCAAAATTCGAGCAAAGCACGGAAAATGAGATTCTATTTCCACGAGTATGCAGAAACGGAATTTGACAGGACTGTTGAATACTATGAAGACTGCCGGCATGTCCTCGGTATAGAGTTTGCCCAAGAAGTCTACGCAACAATTGACCGCATTATTCAATGCCTTGATGCGTGGTCGCCAATGTCCAAGAATACCCGTCGCTGCCTTGTCAACCGGTTCCCATTTGGCGTCATTTATCAAATCAAGTCTGGCTTCGCGCGCATCATTGCAGTTGCCGACCTTCGATGTCGCCCAGGCTACTGGCTGGACAGGGATTGAGCAGAACAAGCAAGTGGAGCAGACGGCTATTCTCTCGCGGCTCAAGCAATTCAAACTTTCTTTATCTTCCTGGTTAGTTTTGGGGTTTCAAGACTTCAAATCGCCGCTGCTCACCCGCACGGTTAAAGATATCTGCTCTCTGATTCTACTGACTACAAGAATATTTTGACAGGTTTCTGATATCTTTAGGTCCGAAATGCAAATCCGCGATCAGTTTCACAAATTAGAACCGAGGTAAGGGCCAGATTTATAGGTTTCCTGCCCGCCTTGACATGACAAGGTTCATCTCTTGTTTAGAACCATTTTAAGCCAAGATTCTTGACTTGGGCATAAAAAGTCTTTATGAATTGAACCCATTGTGAAATATGTGTTTATAGTTGATATTTTATATTAACGGCTTCGTATTTGCGAAGCCGTAATATTTTATCTTTAGAAGTATGTGAAGCCTTAAAAAATGAAACAGAAAATCAAAAACATGATTTATAATGCGTCTAAGGATGCATATGGTAAGGGTGATTTGCCATCGTCGGATTTTCCGGAGATTGAGGTTGAAGAGCCTAATGCCGGGTCTCACGGTGATTTTTCAACAAACATTTCAATGGTTATGGCATCAATCCAGAAGATGCCGCCCCGCAAGATTGCAGAGGCCATAATAAAGAATATATACGACCCGGATGGAATGCTTGACAAAACAGAAATCGCAGGCCCGGGGTTTATTAATTTTTTCTTAAATAAACATTCCTGGCATCCTGTTTTACGAAAGATTCATGAACAGGATGCACTTTACGGCGCTTCAGATATTGGTAAAGGGAAAAAAGTCCAGGTGGAATTCGTAAGCGCAAATCCAACAGGTCCGCTGCATGTTGGACATGGCAGAGGTGCTGCTGTTGGTGATAGCGTGGCAAACATCCTTTTGTTCTGCGGTTATAATGTTGAAAAAGAATACTATATTAATGACTCCGGTAGGCAGATAAATACACTTGGCCGCTCTGTTTTCCTGAGATATAAAGAACTGTTTGAAGCAGATGTTCAATTTCCTGAAGACTGTTACCAGGGCGACTATGTTCGTGATTTAGCAGGAAAAGCAAGGGACGATAATGGGGATAAACTTTTATCAATGAGCGAAGAGGAAGCTATCTCTTCTTGCGCTCGTTTTGCAGCTAAAGACATCCTTTCTGAAATAAAGGAGGACCTGGAATCTTTCGGGGTAGTATTTGACAACTGGTACAGCGAACAGGGACTCTATGATTCCGGAAAAGTTGATAAAATAATAAATGATTTCCGCAAACAAAATATTATATTTGAGGATGATGGGGCGCTATGGTTCAGAACTAAAGATTTTGGAGATGAAAAAAATCGTGTTGTTGTTCGCAGTAACGGCCTGACAACGTATTTTGCTTCTGATATAGCATATCATCAAGATAAGTTTGACAGAGGTTTTGAAAAAGTTATTGATGTGTGGGGAGCTGATCACCACGGATATATTCCCAGGGTGTCGGCTGCAATTGAGGCTTCAGGTCACACCAGAGACAAATTTAATGTTATTCTTATTCAACTTGTCAATCTGCTGCGCGAAGGAGAGCCTGTTGCAATGTCAACAAGGGCCGGCGAGTTTGTTACTCTCAGGGACGTAATCAATGAAGTCGGCAGTGATGCGGCAAGATTTATTTTTTTAACGCGTCATTATGAGAGCGCACTTGATTTTGATCTGGAACTCGCCAAAAAGAAGACAAACGATAATCCTGTGTATTACGTTCAATACGTGCATGCCAGGATATCAAGTATTGTCCGGAAGGCGCAGGAAAGGGGAATAAGTGATATAGCCTGGAATGATGCCGCAATATCCGGACTTGCTGAACCTGAGGAAATACAATTAATTAAGATTATGGCGCGTTACCCCGAAATAGTAAGGTGCAGTGCGGAGTATATGGAACCTCATCGGATCACATATTATTTGATGAATCTTGCATCAGCTTTTCACGCCTATTATAATAAACACAGAGTGCTTACAGATGAGGCTAAGTTGACCATTGGACGGCTTTATCTCGTAATTGCAGTTAAAAAAATAATCCGAAACGGTCTATCACTACTCGGCGTGTCCGCACCTGAAAAAATGTAATGAAGAATAAAAAAGATAAAAAAAAACCTTCTCTTCAGTTTGTTCCTAAAGAGCCTT
The DNA here is from genome assembly GCA_034658795.1 of Thermodesulfobacteriota bacterium. GTDB lineage: Bacteria > Desulfobacterota > Desulfobacteria > Desulfobacterales > ETH-SRB1 > B13-G4. The sequence goes on along the minus strand of JAYEFW010000266.1, from coordinate 28,881 downwards.
CAGTCTGGATTTTTTTGATTGTTTTTGTTTCCGCATGGATGTTTGTTTTAGGTGTTCTTGTGGGGAGGGATACGGCTCCTGTAAAATTTGATATTGAGAAACTTCAGAAAGAATTGGTTGCTTTAAAAGAAGCGGTTATCAAGAAAGAGCAAAAACTGTTTAAAATTGATTCAGACGGGGTTAAAAATAAAACAGATTTCGGTTTTTACGAGGCGCTGAAAGAAACCAAAAAAGATAAGAATAATGGAGCTGATATATCCAAGAAACAAGAGACAAAACATCTGACTAAAAATAAGACTGTAAAAGTTAAGAAAAAGGTAATTCCCGACAAATCTAAAATAATAAATAAAGGCGAGCAAAATAACTTAACAGAAACTGATAAAAAATTTACAATTCAGGTTGCATCTTTAAAGGATTCAAAAGATGCTGATGAAATGGTGGCAAGGCTGAAAAAAAAGGGATACCCTGCTTACAGGATTTCAAGCAATATTCCTGAGAAAGGTATCTGGCACAGAGTAAGGATAGGTTATTTCAAAGATAAGGCTGAGGCCGGCAGCACTCTTGATAAGTTAAAAAAAGAAAAATATGGTCCGATCCTTATGAATAGATAGATAGGGGTTGGGGATCGGGTGCCAGGGATCAGGGGATAGAAAAAATGAAAATTACTAAAAAGGAAGTTGTTCATGTTGCGAATCTTGCCCGGCTCGATCTGGATGAAGAGTCCATCGGCAAGTTTGCTGGACAAATAGATAATATACTGGAATACATTGATATGCTTAATCGCGTTGAGACCGAAGGTGTGGCCCCGACTTCACATGCGATTTTTCTGACCAATGCTTTTCGTGAAGACAAAGTAAAAGAGCATCTTGACAGAAATAAAGCTCTTGCAAATGCTCCTGAAAAAGAGGATGGAAATTTTGTTGTTCCAAAAGTTATAGTGTAAAAGGGAGCGAGATGAGAAAATGAATCTTTATAAACTTACTATACATGAAGCCCACAATCTATTAAAAAGCAGAGAAATATCTTCACAAGAATTGACAAAAAGCGTTCTTGATCGAGTTGAATCTGTTGAACCGCGCGTGGGGGCATATATCACTGTTGCCGGTGAAACAGCAATGGCTCAGGCGGAACTTGCCGACAAAGCTATTGCAGAAGGCAATATTACACACCTTACAGGCATACCTTTGGCTATAAAGGATCTTATTTGCACAAAAGATCTTCGTACTACCTGTGCATCAAAGATTCTTGAAAATTTTGTGCCCCCTTATGATGCATTTGTAATAAAAAAGCTGAAAAAAGCGGGCGCAGTAATTGTCGGAAAGGCAAACATGGATGAATTCGCCATGGGTTCATCTACAGAGCACTCAGGCATTAAACTGACAAATAATCCATGGGATTTATCATATATTCCCGGCGGTTCAAGCGGAGGGTCAGCCGCTGCAGTTGCTGCTGATATGTGTTTAGGGTCTCTGGGTTCAGATACAGGTGGATCAATAAGGCAGCCCGCTTCTCACTGCGGAGTGGTTGGCGTGAAACCGACATACGGAAGAGTTTCCCGTTTTGGCCTTGTTGCCTTTGCTTCTTCGCTTGACCAGATTGGCCCCTTGACAAAGGATGTTGCGGATTGCGCTGTATTGTTGAAAGCTATTTCCGGTTATGACGCTGGAGACTCCACATCAGTGCCGATGGATGTGCCTGATTATACAACATTTCTTGAAAAAGGATTAAAAGGCTTTAAAATCGGCATTCCAAAGGAATATCATGCTTTGTCCGGCCTGGATGCTGAAGTTTCAGAAGCAGTGAAAAATGCAGTAATGACCATTGAAGGTCTCGGCGCCGAATGTGTGGAAGTCTCTCTTCCGCATACTGAATATGCGGTTGCGGCCTATTATGTTATTGCTCCTTCAGAGGCCAGTTCAAATCTTGCCAGATATGATGGTGTAAAGTATGGTTTAAGGGATAAAGACAAGAATGATCTTATAGAAATGTACAGAAGCACAAGATCGATGGGGTTCGGTTCCGAGGTCAAGCGTCGTATAATCATAGGAACGTACTGCCTTTCAGCCGGTTATTACGATGCATATTACAGGAAGGCTTCTCAGGTACGCACATTGATTATAGAAGATTTTAAAAGAGCATTTAAATCCTGTGATGTGTTGTTATCTCCTGTAGCACCGACACCGGCCTTTAAAACAGGGGAAAAAACAGAAGATCCCCTGAAGATGTATCTATCCGACATATTTACTCTTTCGGCAAATCTTGCAGGCATACCCGGAATGTCGGTTCCATGCGGATTTTCAACACAAGGGCTTCCAATAGGCCTGCAGATAATGGGAAAACATTTTAATGAGGAAAAGATGATTAAGGTAGCATATAATTTTGAGCAGGCAACGGATTTTCACAATAAAAAGCCTAAGTTATAGACTTTCAGACAATTAATTTCACAAGGCCAGAAGGAGGAAGGCGTATTAGTTATACGTCGACGACTGATAACACAGTGAAATTATTTATCTGAAAGTCTAAAGGATAAAAAGCATGAGTATTCAACCGGAAGGCGATGAAATAAGAAAGGCGGTTAAGTGGGTTTCTGAGCATAGGAAGTTTGAGCCGGAAAAAGACTTGAATGAAATTATTGAAAAAGCCTGCATTAAATTTGACCTTTCTCCAAAGGAAGCGGAATTTTTGCGGCGCTTTGTTCTTGATAAATCGTAACACGTTAGCGCTTTGAAATATATCCGCTTCAGGTATCTGCTTTGTTTCATAAAGCTAAAGTCTTACGATAAACCTTGCGCATGAGAAATGTTGGCTAAACGTGTCCCAAATAAAAATACTTCCTGAAATTCTTTCCAATAAGATAGCTGCCGGCGAAGTCGTGGAACGGCCTTGTTCGGTTGTCAAGGAACTCGTAGAAAATTCACTGGACGCAGGCAGCACAAGAGTTATAATCGAGATTGCAAACGGCGGCTTGTCTCTGATGCGGGTTTCTGACAATGGCATTGGAATGAACCGTGATGATGCACTCCTTTCCCTGGAACGTTATGCAACAAGTAAAATCTATAAGGACAGAGATTTATTTTCTATAAATACACTTGGTTTTAGAGGTGAAGCGCTTCCCAGCATTGCCTCTGTTTCCAAATTTTCTCTTATCACGAGAGATGAAATATCCGAAGCAGGCACAGAGATCTTTGTAGAGGGAGGAACAATAAAAAGGGTCACGGAAATTGGTGCTCCAATGGGCACAATGATGACTGCCAGGCATCTTTTCTTCAATACTCCTGCCAGACGAAAATTCTTAAAGACAGTAAAAACAGAACTGGGGCATATTGTAGAAACCGTTGCAAATATTGCATTGGGATGGCCTGATGTTCAATTTAAACTATATCACAATGGAAAAACAGTTAAAAACTGGTACTCATCGTCTGACCCGTTTAACAGGGTCCTGGATGTTGTCGGAAATGATATGAGAAATGAGCTTTTAAGAATCAAGGTTGAAGACAAATTTGTTTCCGGCAAAGGATGGATTTCATCTTATCGGGTTTCACGAAAAACTTCCAGGGGAATCTATATATATATAAACGGCAGGTTTGTACGGGATACAGGAATACAGCGAGCTCTTTTTGAAGGATATGCCGGGAAATTGATAAAAGGTCAGTTTCCTGTTGCGGTTATTTTTATAAGGGTGCCCTATGACCAGGTGGACGTAAATGTTCACCCAACAAAACACGAGGTTCGTTTAGCACAGCAGAAGCAGGTTCATAAAGCATTGGCAGGGGCTGTATCAGAAGTATTGCATATAGCTGACCAGCCAAAATGGACTGCGAAAAATTTTTCCGGACAAAAGTCTTTTTTTGTTTCAGAACCTGTTGCCCGGTACAGCAAATCCAACAAAGATATTCCTGATTCTCCTGCTATACAAAAAAGTCTCTGGGAGAAAAAGCGTTTTAGTGATTTAAGGGTAGTTGGTCAGTTTCATGATACTTATATACTATGCGAATCTGATGAAGAACTGGTGCTTATTGATCAACATGCAGCTCATGAGCGGGTTCTTTTTGAGCATCTGAAAAAACTTTCTATGAATTCAAAAATAGAAATTCAGACACTTTTAATGCCGGAAACCATTGATATCGGACATAGAGAAGCACACATGCTTGAGAAACTTATTCCGGATCTGAAAAAACTCGGACTTGAAATTGAGCCCTTTGGCGGAACAACTTTTGTGGTTAAGTCGGTTCCTGCTATTCTTGCAGACAGGGAGATTAAGCCGATTATTCTGGAAATTGCGGAGAAAATGCTGGAATCCGGCTTAACTCAAGGTCTGGAGAAGACAATTGATCAATGCCTGATGCTTATTGCCTGCCATGGAGCAATTAGGGCGAATCAGCGGCTTTTGGATAAACAGATAAAAGCACTGCTTGCGCAGCTCGATGAATGCGAAAACCCGTCACATTGCCCTCACGGACGTCCAACCTGGATAAGCTGGACTTTAGAATCTATAGAAAAATCCTTTAAAAGAATTGTATGAAAAAAGCAGGGATTAGGGATTAGGGATCAGCGATTAGGGGCCGGTTTCTACAATATGCAAAAATTGATAGCTAAAACAGTAGTATATAACATTTTATATTTGTTGTAAATTATAAAAAACTTGACATTTATCTTACTGATTAGTAGAAAGAGGGTCAAATTTTTTGTTAAAAGGGTTAAATCGCGCATAATATTTAAAATATTATGTGTTTTTGTTTTTATTTGGCTTGGTTGGACAAACGGTAATTATTTATTTTTGGCGGTTTAAGGAGAAATTTATGATGAAGAAATTATTTGTTATTTTATCAGCAATAATGTTTGCAATTGTATTTGCAGTCCCTGCCGGTGCAACAGACTGGGATTTTTATGGAAGCGTGCGCATGCAGACTTTTAATGAAAATCAGGATGAAAATAATCCTGGTAATGATGATGTTTATGGTAATGACTTAAAATATGACGACAGAGATTCAAGATGGGATCTCAATACTGTTTCACGTATCGGTGCAACAGTACAAAATGGTGATATAGGCGGCCGTTTTGAGTATGGTCATACTAGTTCTGATGTAAGTTTACGAAGACTCTACGGAACCTGGAATTTTGGTCCTGGTGAATTGACTATAGGAAAAGAATATACACCCATTCATTTTGTTACAAATCAGGTTTATGATAATGACTATGGCTTGAGAGGATTTGGTGGATTCTTTACATTCAATCCCATGATTCAGGTTAAAGTTGACGGTTTTAAACTGGCATTCGTAAGGCCAGGAGTAGGGGATGCTGGTGTGACTGGTTTTCATGACTTTGATACCACCTATCCCAAAGTAGAGGCAAGCTATACCTTGGCAATGGACACCTTTTCAATAAAGGCATTTGGCGGCTGGAGCACATTTGAGGTTGTTAATAGTACAGACACGGAATACGATGTTACCTGTTATGTCTATGGTATCGCCGGAGTAGTTAATGTGGGTCCGGTAACCTTGAAGGCTATGGTTTGGGAAGGTCAGAACGTAGGGCTGTATGGACTTACCACCAATCAAGAAGTTGATTTTACGCCTGATTACGAGGCAGGCGATATTAGAGATAATAATGGCTATGGCGGCATTGCATCCATAGGCGTTAAGATAAACGATGTTATTGGTGTCGAGGCCGGATATGGTTATGTTACAGGTGAAGATGATCCTGTAGGCAAAAATCATAATGATGAGGCATGGGCGGCTTATCTGCAGGCTCCGATTACTCTGGCACAAGGTGTAACCGTGGTTCCTGAAATCGGTCATTATGATTATGAGGAAAATGATACTAATGAAGATCAAGGGTATGAAAGCTATTTTGGTGCAAAATGGCAGATCAGCTTTTAGGCAAAATGTAAAAACCGTTTTACGATAATAAAAAACCCGGGCCAAATCGACCCGGGTTTTTTGTTGCAGGTTGTTAGACAAGATTCTTTAGAATTTGAACTGGAAGAAGAGACTGTAGTCAGTGATAGAGTCTTCTTTATTATTGGCTTCTAGATAATCTTCTGCACCATCCTTATAATTTACATTATCAACACAAAGTGATATCATTGCATTGTATCCTTTGAGGAAGTAGTTAAAAGCAACTGACACACGATCAGACCTAACATCTTTATTATTATAAGCCTTATCTGACTGCATTCTCTCAAATTTTGCCCCAATAGCAGGTTTTCCAAAACCAACCACATCATCATAAAGGAGTTGCCCCTGAACAAACCAGAATGCACTATCTTGTGGTTTATTATCAATTCTATGAGTCTCTTTTGCCTCAATGTATCCAAATCCTAAATTAGGAACTATACTACCATATTTTTTTTCAAAAAATGCATCAACAGCATACATCTCATTGTCAAGATCATCCCATATCTCTTCCTTGGAATATCCCGCACCAATAGTTAATATATCTTTTTTCCCAAGATAAGAATCTTTTCTTGTCCCTTTAAGTGAGGATTCGGGTTTAAATCCTAACATAGTAGGAGTAAACGCAAGTCTTGCTGTGTATCTAAGATTTTTATAGTGATTGTCATCGTTAGGTTGATTAAATAAACCTGTGTGATATCTGAGCATCCCGTCAAAAAAATCTCCAAAAAGCACAACACCTGGCTCTCTGATATTAAGAGCGGCATTCTTTATCTTAAGATCAACGGGAAGCTCTTTATTAAATACCCCATGGACATCATACCTATAGAAATAGTCGGTTGGAATTATTTTACCGTAATCAGATCTTTGGTGATATCTGCTGACAGGTATACGTATCCTCCCAAATCTTACCTTAAATTCAGGAGCAAATAAAAAATTCATCCCGGTCTCTTTCATATAAGCTCTTTCTTTTTTGTAAGAATTATCTCCTTCGACTTTTTCTCCATTTAAATTTAATGGGATATAAACACACTCCCATTGGGTAAAGAACTGAATCAGGTCGTTAATCTGACCTTTAACATAAAACTCCGCCTCTGTAAGTTCAAAATAGTTCTGACGATAATCTATTATTGGGTCTTCGGCACCTTTTTTTTCTCTTTCATCAAAATTATGATAAGACAACTGACCCCTTACAGCAAAATCAGCCCAAGTATCCTTATCAACTTTAACCATAAACGCATTAGAAGTTACAGCACAGCTTAAAACCAAAGCCACTGCAATACTCAGGACCTTACATAAACTTACTTTCATCTTCATAATATTTCTCCTTTTAATTTGAAATTGTTCTGTACAAATATTTTGTTTATTTTACGAGTGCATAGCCCCGCAACATATGATTTGTCCGATCCGCTACCTACCTACCTATCTATCTACCTACCTACCTATCTATATTTAATAAACGTTTCAAAGAATCCTCAATGGTTTCAGATGTAAAAGGTTTTTCAATACAATCATGTATGCCATCAAGGCTTTTGTAAACAGTTCTTTTATTAGTAATATTCTCAAATTTTTAATTAATTTCAAACAACTAGTTTTTCAACATTATTTTTCAAATTTGTTTTCTGACTAAAAAATAGAAAAATTTCTATAGTAATTGCTAAAAGTATGTTCCGATCACTCCAAGTCTTTATGGAGCATTTCTCCAGTCCTGCAGAAATGCTCCAGGGATTGCTCAATCCACGACATTTTTTTGTAGTGATCCCAGTAAGTGTAATGTGCGATGAATTTATTGCCGCGTTCCGTTGTGGCAGTGAATGTGTGAGTCCAGTTTGCTTGTGTGCCGCCATTTCCATTCGGCTTCAAGGTGATGTCCACTTTCAAAACATAAAAATCGAAACTGAACACTGTGAATTCAATGGCGCGGGGAGCGTCATACCGGGTAACGACCCAGATCATTTCTCCGCGATGGGGATAATCTGTTTGAAAAACACAATTGTTTTCAGTTGCGCCGGAATCCGAATAGATCATGTCACTTTTCCAATATTCGAGCCATTCGTACCTGCGGGTCGGGCACAATTGCGAAAATACTTCTTCAGGAGGAGAAGAAAGGTTCATGGCATACGTCTTCACTATTCGATTGGTCTTGAATTCCGTCATATGGGTAATCTCGGCGGCTGCCGGGACCTGTTTCTCATGATCTGGTTCCCATATCTTTAAGCCGACCAAGCTTAATCCTTTTGAGATTGCGGCATCTAAACTTTGGCGCAGTTTTTCCGCTAATACGGCAGCGCTCTTATTTTCAATAGTTAACAAAGCCTTTTCTTTGACTTGGTCCTTGTAGCTATCTTTAAAGTACTCAGGGGCGACAAACTCGTAATCGAAGCTTTTCTTCACCATTACTTTTTTGAATGGTTTGGGTGTAATAAGTTCAAAGCGTAAATTGCTATATAGAGCTGTAGTCGGCGCACTTAACAGAGCGAAGCATTGATACAAACCGTAACCCGAGAGACGTTCTTCGCTATGCCCGACATAGTCTTCATGATATGTATTGTATATTACTAAAAATGTATCGATTCCCTTGTCTCCCGCTAATTTGGCCAGGTAATCTTCGACATATTTGGAATATGTACCGTAACCAGGCTCTGGATTGTTATATGCTTCTAACAGCGGCGCTTTTTCATAGGATAATCGTTTAACAATGTAGCCGTTCTGTTTTAAGTAGTCTTCTGTTTTTGTAACAACAAAATTATCTATATCCCATTCGGAAACATCCGCGGCGCTATGTCTGTTGCCGAAAACCGTCGCCCCTATGTAGTTTATATTCAGCGTGTCGTCCAATACAGATAGTACGGCAACCGTGCCTAATTCGTCAGAAGGAGTGAGATCTTCAACACTTGCAGGGATGGTGGCACATGCCGGCAGGGCAAGTAGCACAAATAAGAAAAATAATCTTGCTTTCATAGAACCTCCCATAGAGCTTCGGGCTATTTTTTTGACAGGATTAACGGGATTTGCATAATTATCTTAAAAAAAATTTATAACACTGAGCCTCTTGCAAAAACATTCATCTGCGTTAGGAATAATTGCTGCATTCGTCTTCTTTGCCTTTATTTTGAGTTCTTCCAGCAGTTATTTCTCAATTACGCTAAGTTTTGCCATTTTTTAGCGCATACTTGTTTGAAAAACCTGTTTTAACCTGCTTTCATCAATTCCCAGAGGGAATTTAATTTAAAATGACCAAAAATTGATGAAAAATCAACCCCTTTTGGGCCGGAAAAGCATATAATTCATTCAGTTTTCTTGCGCTCTATAATTCTCCCGAGCCGTTCTGCAATAACATTGACAAGCTCTTTTTCTTCCTTAAGGAAAGATTTCTTATCTTTTTCCGATAGTTGTTCAAGATAACAGACCTCAATGGTTCCTCCTGGTTTGCCATGTACAACAATGTCACTTGTCTGTTTCCAGATACTCTTTTTAAAATTTTTTGTTTTATAAATTTGATCTTCATGAATTATACGTGCGGAGGTGATTTCCGGATTTTGCGACGCGGGGGGTATTAGATCAATTGTTCCTTGAAGTATCTCGTCAACTGTAATATTGTTTTTTACAACCAGGTTGGAAAATGCATAGAGGCAATCCAGTTCCTTTGCTCTCTTTCTAATTGAATTTCCTGAATTCCTCTTGTTCATTGTCTTATTTAATGACATTTATTTGCATTCCCACGCTGGAGCATGGGAATAAGAAATAATATCCCTGCTTTGTGTCTTAGTGGCTGAACTATTACGCCCTAAGATATAATGAAGATATTAAAACTTCAACACCGTTTTTTGCGCTTATAGGCTTTCAGATAAATAATTTCACTGCGTTATCAGTCGTCGACGTATAACTAATACGCTTTCCTCCTTCTGGCCTTGTGAAATTAATTATCTGGAAGTCTATACATGGAAAAAGGATATTTATAAATGGCGAAAGAAAATGATGTAGTCTTGCTATGCTTTGAAGACAAGCCGCTTATTTTTGCCAGGATTGAAACAATTTTGCCGGATGCTAAACCTGACTGGTATCATGTAAAGCTGCTGATTCTTCAAGTGCCGCTTTACTCTGTTACATGGATCTTAAGGGATACATATATTGATGGTGAAGAGTTTACAATGAGCGGCAAAAAAGTGCGAATGGAACTTGTTGTTTGTCCGGAAGAATCGGCAAAGTATACATTACAGAAAAAAAAGGAAGAAACACCAAAAGAGTCTGGTGGGGCCAAAATAATATCTCTGGCGGATCTTAGGGGGAAAAAGTAATTGAAGGCTGTGATTATTGATGGAATCTGCGGTTAAAATAGTAATTTCAGCATCAAGAAGAACAGATATCCCTGCATTTTACATGAAGTGGTTTATGAAGCAAATTAAAAATGGCCGCTTTGAGGTGGTGAATCCGTATAACAGGCATGTATCAATCGTGCCGGCCACTCCGGATAAGGTACATACTATTTTATTCTGGTCGAAAAATTTTGGGCCCTTTATAAAAAGCGGATGTGGAGAAAAGCTTAGAGAAATGGGATATAATGTTTTTTTTAATTTTACCATAAATTCTGAGGAGCCGTTGCTTGAACCTAATGTACCTGCTTTAGAGGAACGCATTCGTCAACTAGAATATCTTTGCAGGAATTTCGATTCCGGCAGTATAAGCTGGAGATTTGATCCTATCTGCTTTTATAAGACAAAAGATGGAAAAATTCATGACAATCTTAATGATTTCAACTATATTTCAAGCAAAGCTTCCAAGTATGGCATAAAAAGATGTATAACCAGCTTCATGGATGATTATCAAAAGATTCGAAAAAGAATTGCAAAAATTCATGGCTTTGCTTTCATTGATCCGCCCATTGAAATAAAAAGCGAAATTGTTTTGAAAATGAAAGATGAGCTGTCTGATAAAAATATCAGTCTCCATACCTGTTGCGAGAAAGAATTGCTGTCAATTCTTCCTGAAAACTCCGGTATTACAAAAAGCTCGTGCATACCAAATGATCTTCTGATGAAATTATTTGGAGGGTCTCTTTCTCTTAAAAAAGATTCCGGCCAGAGGATAAAAAATGGGTGTGGATGCAAGGTATCCGCAGATGTAGGATCCTACAGCCTTCATCCATGCTATCATAACTGCCTTTTTTGTTATGCCAATCCGGCATCTCCGGATTCAGGCAAAAAGACCGTTCCTTCATAGAAGAATTAATAATAACTGTTTCGGACAAAAATTCGAAATCCGAAGCACGCCCATTTTATAAGATTGGCCGAAACAATGACAAAAACCACGATTTCCAATTACTTAGTTTTGGTCATTTTCTGATTTGGTATTCGGATTTGTTTCGAGTTTCGGATTTCGATATTCGTATTTTGCCCGAACATGACTTTCCGTTCAGGCACTAACTATGCATAACAGTCTGAAAATCGGCTCACTTGTTCTTGATAATTCGGTAATCCTGGCTCCACTTGCAGGTATTACCAATTTGCCTTTTCGGCTTTTAGCAAAAGAAGCCGGCTGCGGTCTTGTCTGCTCTGAAATGATAAGCGCAAACGGCCTTGTGCGCGGATCAAAAAAAACCCTACAAATACTTGACTCTATACCTGAAGAAAAGCCTTTATCTGTTCAAATATTTGGAGCTGATCCTTCAATAATGGCTGAAGCTGCTAAAATAGTTGAATCTTCAGGGGCAGCCTTGCTGGATATTAATTTTGGCTGTTCGGTTAAAAAGGTGGTTAAAACAGGTGCCGGTGTTGTCCTGATGAAAGAGCCCGAAAGGGCGGAATCATTGTTAAAAGCTGTTCGAAAGTCGGTAAGCATACCGGTTACCATAAAAATAAGGACGGGATGGGATAAATCAGGAGCCCATGCTTTCAGGATTGCGGAAATTGCTGAAGCGTGCGGTG
>JAYEFW010000266.1:9939-16963 GCA_034658795.1 Thermodesulfobacteriota bacterium | reverse complement strand
GCGGAATCATTGTTAAAAGCTGTTCGAAAGTCGGTAAGCATACCGGTTACCATAAAAATAAGGACGGGATGGGATAAATCAGGAGCCCATGCTTTCAGGATTGCGGAAATTGCTGAAGCGTGCGGTGTGGATGCAATTGCCGTGCATCCTAGAACTGCTGTCCAGGGATTCAGGGGCAAAGCAGACTGGTCAATTATAACATCAGTAAAAAAAATTGTTTCGATTCCTGTAATTGGAAACGGCGATATTATTACTCCGGATGATGCCGTTAGAATGCAAAACGAGACAGGCTGTGATGCCGTTATGATTGGAAGGGCTGCTATAGGCAACCCATGGATTTTTGCTCAGGTATTAGCACGTTTCAGAGGGGATGAATCGTTTTGTATAGATTTTACACATCGCTTTGAAGTGATGGTCAAATATGTTCATGAGTCAGTAAGATATTTTGGAGAAAAGCGCGCATGTTCTATGATGCGCAGCCGGCTTGGATGGTTTGTTAAAGGATTAAAGTACAGCAGTAAATTCCGTGAGTCGATAAAGAGGATTTCATCAGAAGATGAAGCCATGGATATTTTAAAATTATATATGAGATTTTTAGACTCATAAATTAGCGCACCTTCGGTGCGGACATAAGTGCCAATTGAATGATAAATATCGAACGGGGAATATTGAATATCGAAGTGCGGATGTTTTTTTTAAATTATTAAGTACCTTCCTTCGTAATTCGACATTCCTTGTTCGACATTCGACATTAAGCTGATTAAACGGGTTCAATAATTACTTGATATAATTTATGTCACTTTTTTTGTATTGCACCCCGCCGAAGGCGTATCACAGCTTTAGGCACTTTTTTACTTTATTTTTACTGTACTTCCGACCTTTATGCTTTTGCCTGAAATAAGGGTTGCCTCTGCTCTATCAGGATAAAGTGCGGTTATCTTAATCTCTCCAATTTTAAGCCCTGGAATAAAAAATTTCCGGCCGTCTTTTCCTTCAAATATGCTTTCGTTATCATATACTTCAAGTTTGTCTCCAAAGATAAGACCCGATCTTTTTCCTGAAGATATTATTATCTTGTCTTCAACACTTGAAAATACATATCCTTTCCAGGGCTGAATATTGACAGCGTCGCAGATCTTTTCGCCTATGGGAATAGACGCATTTAACAGAGCTTCAGTTAAAGCAGGTATTTCATTTGTATTGCCGGTCCTGAGATTATCAATATCTGTTTCATCGACCTGGATTTCGTCATCAAAACTATCATCGAAAATTTTTGCGCCGGTTTCAGTATCATAGACTTCTACAACAATTTGAAATCGAATAATGTTATAGGTATTTTTGAACCACGGAATCCCCCTGGTTTCTTTATTTGCGCTTATATCCATAAGGCTTCCTGTGACAATTGCATTTAGACCCAGTCTTCTGCCTGTTTTTGCAAGAACGAGGTTATCAATTCGTTCTGAGGCAAGTTTTGGGAGTACGGCCATTTGATCAGGATATCCTGTATCTCCCGGTTTTATAATAAGGATGCCCGGGCATGTTTCTTCTATATTTTCGGCAAGTTTAATATGAAAGGTTTTTTCGAAGTTATTAACGGCACCAAAAGTGCTGTTTTCGAAGAAAGTTATTCCAACTTTTTTCTTTAAATCACCTGCAGGGGCTTTTATATCCCAAGCTATTTTTTTTATAGCCGGCAAAAATGAGCATCCTGCAATCAGCGATGCAAAAGAAAATAAAAAGCAGACGGCAATAACGACAAGTCTTTGATTAAAAGTCTTTAAATAATAAAATTTCATTTTTTTCCTATTAACTAAGTTGAGCGATTTTTGGGGAAGAAATGTGCTGAGATCTTGATGCATAAGGGTTTGCGAAAACCGCAGGCATACCAATGGATATGTCGAGGATTTTCGCGAATCCTTGATGCGCAAGAGATCAGTGCAGATCGAGCTAAAAATAGCTCAATTTAGTTATTATATTCAACGGCAACTTTCGTAGTAATGCCGCCTCTTGCTGTAAAATTTCCTGAAACTTCCATCCATTTAGGATCAAGTGCTTTCGCCAGGTCATTTAATATGTTGTTGACCACATGTTCATAGAAAATACCGACATTTCTGTATTGTAACATATAAAATTTCAGAGACTTTAATTCAACAATCTTATTATTGGGTATGTATCTGATTATTATACATCCAAAATCAGGCAGCCCGGTCATCGGGCACACGGATGTAAACTCGGGTTGCTGAATTGTAATATCAATGTCTCTTATTTTATTATATTTGTAATCAATGGTTTTGAGCACATCGATTTTAACTGTGTCCGGTGTTTTTATGTTGTAATTTACCATTTTTTCAGGCTGATTGGACATGAGAGTATTCCCCGCTTTTCGCAAACCTTGCTGCATCAAAATCTTGGCACATTTCTTCGCAAAAAATCGCTTAGCCTAGGAACGTGGACGAATTAACTTCCTCAAGTAGGCGCACAGATTTGGGTCGAATTTGTTCGATCTCAGATCACAAAAGTTGAAGGAATAGCGAGCTATTTCAATATTTTTGTGATTTGAGACCGGACAAAGGCGGCCTGAAGCTGTGATGTATAGTTGGGGAAGTTAATTCGTCCACGTTCCTTAAGTAATAAAGAATAAATTATGATCTGTCAATTACGAGTTCATCAATTACACTATTTTACTGAAAAGATGTATTTTTTTATAGAAACTAAATAGTTATCATAATCGCAATCCATAATCAGGCTTTGTGTTGCAAAATAGTGTTTACAAAATCGTACTTATTTTATATATAACATATAATTTTGTGCCTTTAATCACTAATTCATATGCTAAATCTTACGTAAATTCAAAGGTGTTGTTATGGGAAAAAAGAGTTTAATTAAATCTACCGCAAAAAAGAAAACTAAATCTGCAAAAAAGGATGAGGTAAAAAAGACTGCTAAAAAGACCAAAGTTACAGCAAAAGCCAAAACCGCGGTCAAAACAGAAACAACAGCTAAAACAAAGGCGGCGGCCAAAACTCACAGCAAAAAAACCGTTGCAGCAGCAAAAAAGAAGAAGGTCTCATTAAAGGATCTGATTGTAAAAAAATTTGAGACCTGGAAGCCGGCTAAGGTTTTCAGAGCTGCCGTGGATGAGGAATATTTAAAGAATTATGCCTCACCTCCGATTGTTTCGGGCTTGAGTGATGAAGAAGCCAAAAGAATAAAAAAACTATTGCTCAAGAAAAAAGACATGGCGACTATCAAGGCTGAAATAAAGAAAGAGGCCGCGGAGAAAGCCGCTGCTGAGAAGAAAGCCGCTGCTGAGAAGAAAGCCGCTGCTGAGAAGAAAGCTGCCGCGGAGAAAGCCGCTGCTGAAAAAGCTGCCGCTGAAAAAGTCGCTGCTGAGAAGGCTGCCGCTGAAAAAGTCGCTGCTGAGAAGGCTGCCGCTGAAAAAGTCGCTGCAGAAAAGAAAAAGGCTTACTTAAAGACTTTGCCTTTAAAGAAGTTTGAGGCCTGGAAGCCGGCTAAAATTTTCAGGGCTGCCGTGGATGAGGAATATTTAAAGAATTTTGCCTCACCGCCGATTGTTTCGGGCTTGAGTGATGAAGAAGCCAAAAAAATAAAAAAACTATTGCTCAAGAAAAGAGACATGGCGACTATCAGGGCTGAAATAAAGAAGGAAGCTGCTGAAAGAAAGGCAGCCGAAAAAGCTGCTGCTGAAAAGGCTGCTGTTGAAAGAGAAGCCGCTAAAAAGGCAGCCGTTGAAAGAGAAGCTGCAGAAAAGGCAACTATGAAAAAGGTAATTATAGGTCTTGCATCTGGTTTTATTGTTTTGCTTGTACTTATTTTCAGCGCAAGTTCTTCAAATAACAGTAAATATTATATTAAAGAAAAAGCTGGAGTACTTGAGATCTGGCAGGGCAGATATGCTCCCCTGGGCGAAAAGCAGATGATGAGTCTGCCCGGAGTACCGTTGCCCGAGCAAATTAATCCTGTTTATTCTAAAAGCGAAGTTTTTCCTCTTGTTTTCAATTATTATATCGACAAAGCTGACGCTATTTCAGCCATGTCAGATACTCCCGATTATGTGGCTATAAAGTCATACCTGAATGAAGCCTTGTTATTTGCAACAACAGGTGATCTTCGCAAAAAAGCTTATAGCCGTTTAAATAACATTAAGTTTAATGATTTAATGTATAAAGCAGGTGTATCTGAAAGCAGGGGCGCTATTTCGGATCTTGATGAAGCAATGAGATATCTTGGACAGGCTTTATTGTTGAAGGTTGGTGCCGGTAAATCCGATGTAGTGAAACAGAAGATTGAATCAATAAAAGAACAAAAGGCGGAGATGATAGAGGCTCAGGTGGCTGAAGAAGCAACGGTCTCTGCTTCCGTTAAACCTGATGTGGTGGAACAGAAGATTGAGTCAACAAAAGAACAAAGTGCAGAGATAAAGACTCCAATGATTGAAGGATCAACGGATTCTGTTTCCGCCGAACCTGATGTGGTGAAACAAAAAATTGAGTCAGCAGAAGAACAAAGTGCAGAGATGATAGAGGCTCAGGTGCCTGAAAAAGCAACAGTCTCTGCTCCAGCCGAATAATTTTAACTGTTCACGGTTCACAGTTTGCGGTTTAACGGTTGCTCAAAGCATAAAAAGCAATCAGTCGTTGCATAGTTTACTGAAAAAACTGTAAACCGTGAACAGTGAACGATATATTTCAATCCCTATACAAATGGCACCACACCTGGCGCATGCCTGTTTTTGATTCTTGTGGTTCTATTTTTCCGCATATATCCATAACTTCCGGACAACGAGTGTGGAAGTGGCATCCGGGCGGAGGTGAAGAGGGAGAAGGAGTTTCTCCTTTGAGGACAATCTTTTTCTTTTTATAGATTCCAGGTGTTGGAACAGCATTTATTAAAGCTTTTGTATAAGGGTGTATCGGATTGTTTATTATATCAGAGGCAGGCCCCTGCTCAACAATTTTTCCAAGATACATAACCGCTATACGATTTGCTATGTTGCTTACTATGCTTATATCATGGGAGATGAAAATATATGAAAGATTATAGCTGTCCCTGAGATCCAGCAAAAGGTTTATAATCTGGGCCTGAACAGATACATCAAGGGCGCTGACAGGTTCATCACATACAAGCAAATCGGGTTTTAAGGATATAGACCTTGCAATGCTGATTCGCTGGCGCTGTCCGCCGGAAAATTCATGAGGATAGCGGTATATTGAGTTTTCATCAAGTCCGACTTCTTTCATAAGCATTTTTGCATGAGCTTCCTTATTGTTTTTTATTAACCTATATTCGACAAGCCCTTCTGTAACAATATCAAGAACATTCATCCTGGGATTTAGAGAGGTTAAGGGATCCTGAAAAATCATCTGTATTCTTTTTCTCATTTTCTGCAGCTTTTTCCGCTTGAGATCAAGAAGATTCTTGCCGCAAAAAAGTATCTTTCCTTTTTGAGGTTTTTCCAGCCTTAACAAGGTTCTTCCAAGCGTTGTTTTCCCGCACCCTGACTCGCCGACAAGGCCGAGCGTTTCTCCTTTGTATAGATGCATAGATATTCCATCAACAGCCTTAACATATCCTACGGTTTTTGCCATGATGCCGCGTTTTATTGGAAACCAGGTTTTAAGATTTCTTATTTCAAGTATCGGTGTTTGTAACATTTTAGCGTTTTTAAATATTATTTTTTTGACAGAATTTACAGGACATTCAGGATTAAATTTATTATCTCACGCAAAGGCGCAAAGCCGCAAAGATTTTAAAGCTATAACCCATTGACAACTCTTGATATACCATCACGTATTAATTCCTAACCGAAATTGATTAACAATCCCAACCTCTTGTCTGCCAGTCGCAGATACATCAACAACTATCTTCGCAATTTCATTTTCAGTCATATACTTTCTTTACCTTAGCGTCTTTGCGCCTTTGCGTGAGATATTTCCTGTCTGTGTTCGTTATCCTATCATGCCGAATTCATTAGGCATAAAATGAAAATTCTTATATTATTTAATTAATTAGTTGTCCATGTTATTCTCTATTTGTTCTCTATACAAGGAAACACGCTGCTTTGTGGCCATTACCGAGATCAACAAGCTGTGGTTTTTCTTTTTTGCATCTATCAAAAGCCTGTGGGCATCTGTCGCGAAAATAGCAACCGGACGGATAGTTGAAAGGTGAAGGCACATAGCCATGAATGGGCGTCAGCCTTTCGGCGTCAGTTGATAACCTTGGAACAGATTTGAGAAGTCCTTTGGTATAAGGATGTGCCGGTTTTGAGAAGATTTCGTTTATATTTCCTTCTTCAGCTATCCTGGAAGCATACATTACAACCGCCCGGTCGCACATTTCCCAGATAACACCTATATCATGAGTAATTAAGAGTATAGAAGTATGACTTTGTCTCAGCTCCTTTATCAATTCAAAAATCTGAGCCTGGGTGGTTACATCCAGTGCGGTTGTAGGTTCATCAGCTATAACGAGATCAGGCGCCAGCATAAGGGCCATTGCAATAATAACCCTTTGCTGCATACCGCCTGAAAGCTGGTAGGGGTATGAAAACATCCTTTCTCCTGCATCTGGAATGCTTACTTTTTTAAGCCAGCCTTCAGCAATGTTCCAGGCCGTTTTTTTACTTATATTCTTATGCAGCATAAGGCCCTCTATCATCTGCTGTCCGATTTTGTGAAGGGGGGACAAAGCTGCGGCAGGCTCCTGAAAGATCATGCTGACAGCATTTCCCCTTATTGCCTTCATTTTCCGGATATCCAGCTTTAACAGATCCTTGCCGCCGAATATTATCCTGCCTTTTTCAATCCTGCCTGCCGGTGAAGGAATAAGACGCAGTATGCTGAGAGCAGTTACGGATTTGCCACACCCTGATTCGCCGACCAGTCCGACTATTTCATTGTTTTTTACATGAAATGAGACATCATCGACTGCTTTAAAGATACCTTCGTCAGTTTCAAAGCTGACAGTAAGTTTATCGATTTCCAGCAATTTTTTGCTCATT
>JAYEFW010000266.1:0-9839 GCA_034658795.1 Thermodesulfobacteriota bacterium | reverse complement strand
GCCGACCAGTCCGACTATTTCATTGTTTTTTACATGAAATGAGACATCATCGACTGCTTTAAAGATACCTTCGTCAGTTTCAAAGCTGACAGTAAGTTTATCGATTTCCAGCAATTTTTTGCTCATTGATCCCTTACGTTTCGATAGTTTTTTCTTGTGCTCATTGAATTAAACACACACTATATGTTGCGATTAAGTTATAAGTGCCTAAAGTGAGCTAAAGTATATTAAAGTGCCTAAAGTTGTGGTACGCCTTCGGCGTGCTAATTGATAATCCAAAGATAGAGAGAGTTTGTATCCTTTGTACATTGATAGCATTAAAGAACCCATATAAAATGGTAGAATTCCTTAACTTTAGGCACTTTGGCTCACTTTAGGCATTTTAGGCACTTTGGCTCACAGAATTGATAAATTAAATTATACCTCTAAAAACTATCGAAAGCTAAGTGCTCCCTAATCCCTGCTTTTTTCATTCAATCCTGGTGAATTTTTTTGGATCATATGCGTTCCTTATTCCTTCTCCAATGAAAACCCCTAGAAGCATAACTATAAATAAAGAAAGAGATGGATATAGTATAAGCCACCACGCCCATCTGTATTGCTGGGCCTGGAAAAGAAGTTCACCCCAGCTCGGAGTCGGCGGCGGAAGCCCGAACCCAAGATAGTCAAGGGCGGTTAGCGCTCCTATCGCACCAACCAGAGAGAAAGGAAAAAATGTGATAACCGGTACCATGGCGTTTGGAAGAATATGTTTAAAAATTACTTTTTGCGAAGATATGCCCATGCAAACAGCAGCCTCTACAAATGTTTGTTTGCGCAGGCGGAGAAATTCCGCCCTGATATAATAAGAAATTCCTATCCAGTTGAAAAGTCCATAGCAAAACAAAAGTAGAGTAAAGCTTCTTCCATAGATTGATCCCATAAGTATCATAATATATAGAAATGGAAGTGCGCTCCAGATTTCAATAAGACGCTGACAGGTTATATCAATAGCCCCTCCATAATACCCCTGAACAGATCCGGAAATAATGCCGATCGCCATTGAGCTGACCACAAGCATCAGGCCGAAGGTAATTGAACTTCTCATACCATAAAGAATTCTGGCAAATACATCTCTGCCTGCTCCATCAATACCCAATAGATGGCCTTCAGAAGGAGCAAATGGAAAGCGAACATTTTCCTTGATAACATCAATGTGGTATATTTGGCTTTTGATGGTTAGAGTTGTTGGGTCCACGGGATTTAAAAAGCGTGTTTTGACAAGCTTAAGCAGTAATTCTTTATCCAGGACTGAAAGCTCTTTCCAGATTTCATGTCCAGTTGATATCAAATCATTCTGAATTAGTTCGAGTTTTCTGTTAAAAACCAACTTCAGGGCTTTTTGATCTTTTTGCATAACATCTCTTAATAGAAGCCTGACGCTTTTTGGCGGCTTTTTTCGTGGAGAAAAAGTGGAAAGCGATACATCTACTTCCATCCCGTCATAACTTTTAGTTATATGAGTAATCAGGGGGGCTTTGTTGTTTGCGAATCGTTTTTCAACTGCAAGCTTTAACTCACTTGGGATTATGAAGTATTCGGTAATGACAAGATCCTTTACTTCCCTTTCCTTCCTGCTGATAAATAAACCAAATGAGTCAGATCTTTCAATTGAATAATCTTTTCTTATATTGACGGTGCCGATTTTCGGCAGGGGTGTTAAATCAATTGTTACATTGTCTGAAACCGCAATTGATTCAGGATCAATGCTTTCAAAAGGTCCATAGGAAACCGGCGGAAAGATCATAAAATTGTCAGGGTTTTCTTTAAAAAAAGAAAATTTATTTAATTTTTTGTAATCAGGTTTTGTTTTATTATTTCCTGTAAATATATCTTCGGGATAATATTTAAATAAAGGATAATAGGATTTTTCGTTAAACCTGACATATAAAGGAGCGTTATTGCAGATCAGTTCGGAGCCAAGGCTGATAAGATAAAGAATCGCCAGTATCCAAAGCGAGAGATAGGCACGTTTCATTTCCTTGAAACGCAAAAACCTTTTCCTGGCTATCGGATTTTTGTAAGAATTAAAAAACATTGTTGATTTTAGTTTTTCTGAAAGTCTATTCTTGGATCTATAAGGATATACAGAAAATCCGAAAGGATATTTCCGATAAGCCCAAGAACTGAAGTGAGCGAAAGAATTCCCATGAAAACAGGATAATCCCTGCCCACAATTGCCTCAAGGCTCAAACGTCCCATCCCAGGTATCTCAAAAACCTGTTCGATAATAACAGACCCTGCAAACATAACAGTTAAAATGGAACCAAAGCCGGTTGCAATAGGGATTAAAGAATTGCGAAAAGCATGCCCCCATATTGCCCTTGTAAAGCTTCCTCCTTTTGCAAGGACAGTCCTTATATAATCTTTACTTATTTGCTCAAGAAGTGAGTTCTTCATGAGCAGGGTCAGGATTGCGAAGTTCCCGATTATATAGCAGAGCACAGGAAGAAACATGTGCATAAATACGTCCTTTGTTTGCTCCAGAAACGTCATTGCAGCGAAATTATCCGAGTAAAATCCGGATACGGGAAAAAAATCCCACAAACCTTCTACTGTACCGCAAAAAAACATTTTAAGCACCATTCCGAAAGCAAAAGGAGGAATTGCATACCCCACAAAGATGACTAAGCTTGAACCAAGATCAAACATTTTATTATGACGCAGTGCTTTTAATATACCAAGCGGGATGCATGCAAGATAAGATAATACAAAGCCTGCAACCCCAAAGATAAGTGAGACCTTAAAGCGTTCCTTAATTAATTGCCATGCTGTTTTGTTGGGGAATTTATAGGATTCCATTTTCATTCCCAGCCTGTCTGTCACAAGCCATTTCCAGTATCGCTTGTAAAATGGTTGATCAAAACCAAAATAAGCTTCTATGGCTTTCCGCTGTTGAATAGAAATGGATGTTTGGGTCCCGGCTCCTCTACTTAATTCACCAGCGCCTATTCCTTTCATCTTCATGATGATCTGCTCTACAGGGCCGCCGGGTACAAACTGTATAAGCCCGAAACACAAAATAGTAATTCCAAGAAAAGTCGGGATTACAAGAAGAAACCGCCTTATAAAATAGTTCAGCCGTTCCATAAGTTAATTCACCTTAATTTGTACAAGAATATGGTCAAAATCAATTTGGCTGTTTTGCTTTCTAAAGGCAAGTAAAATAGATAAGAAAAGAGGCTAAATAGGCAAGAATTTGAAAAACAAAAAAAGGGAATAGGAGGTAATCGCCTATTCCCTTAACAAATGCAGAAGAATATGGTTTATCGTTTTGAGAATTGAAAACGGGCTCTTGCTCCCTTCTGGCCGTATTTCTTTCTTTCTTTGACTCTTGGATCACGTTTAACAAAGCCGGCTTTCTTTAGAATCTGTCTTAGATCAGGATCAATATTGATAAGTGCTTTGGTAATACCATGCCTGATAGCCCCTGCCTGTCCTGTAATACCTCCGCCCAATACACGTACTTTTATATCATATGATCCAAGGGTATTTGTAAGAACGAGCGGTTGCATCATAAGAATTTTTGCCGACGGAATTTTAAAATAATCATTCACAGGGCGATTGTTAATGATAATTTCGCCTTTGCCGGGTTTTAGCCAGGTTCTAGCTATTGCTGTCTTTCGTCTTCCGGTTGCGTAATAAATATTTTCTGTGTTCATAGTGTCCTCAGTATTGTCAGAAATGAATTAAATAGACTTTCAGATAATTAATTTCACAAGGCCAGAAGGAGGAAGGCGTATTAGTTATACGTCGACGACTGATAACGCAGTGAAATTAATTATCTGAAAGTCTATAGTGTCAGGATCTCGGGCTGTTGAGCCTCGTGAGGATGCTTGTCTCCCCCATAGACCTTTAACTTTTTGAATAGCTTATTCCCGAGCCTGTTTTTTGGAAGCATTCCTTTAACAGCAAAACCGATAAGATCTTCAGGACTTTTTTCCAGGAGTTTCTTGGCGGTAACGGTCTTGAGCCCGCCTATATAACCACTGTGTCTGTAATAACATTTCTGCTCAAGTTTTTTACCTGAAAGGGCAATTTTATCCGCATTTATAACGATAACCCAGTCTCCTGTGTCCACATGTGGTGTAAACAAAGGGTTGTGCTTGCCCCTAAGTCGGGATGCTATTAATGTCGCAAGTCTGCCAAGTACGGCTCCCTCTGCATTTATAATACACCATTTATCTTTATTATCAGACCGTTTTGCACTATATGTATATTTTTTCACTGAATTATACTCCTGTTTGCAAATAAAATAGATTAAATAAATATTTTATTAATTAATGTCAAGGAAAAAACAATTATTTTTATTATAAATCAAATGAGTGTGACCAAAATAGTGCATGAAAATCAAAGAAAATTTCAAAAAAAGTGCTGCTTATAGATTTAGCTCTACCAATTCAGCGTCCAAAGAACTTCCCCGTACATGAATAATCAGGTCGGTACTTTCGAAAACTTTGATTGCCTCAGGTCTCAAGAGACCGTGCGTGTCCGAGATGACACCAACGAGATAGTCATCAGAGCTTTGTGATTTTATTGACATTACAAGTGGTTCCTGATTGCCTGATGAATAGAGTTTTATCTTTTGTTCAGTTGAGCGTAAAAGCTTGACCTGCCCGTACAGCATAACAAAAAAATATAAAGAATCAACCTGTGAATGGAAAAGGCATGATGGGTAAAACGTGGTTGAAAAAACTAACCGGCAGTGTTAATGAAGCCTTCAATCAGGAGGCCATGAAATCCAGAAAATTTGAAATAAAGGGTGTGGGCGAAATCCTTTTGGAACGTAGTATGCGCGCTAAACATATCAGCCTTTCGGTTAGACCGTTTAAATGTGTGAGAGTTGCTGTGCCTTGCAGCGTATCATTTGACAAGGCAGAAAAAGTGGCTCAATCAAAGGCCGGCTGGATAAAAAAACATCTGGATCAGATGAAGTTGTTTGAGCAGGAATCTACAGAACTTAAAAAAAACAATCATATCGACCGAAAAAAAGCAAGAAAACGCTTGGTCAAACGGCTTAATGAACTATCTGAAAAGCACGGTTTGACCTATAACAAGGTTTTTGTGAAAAACCAAAAAACCAGATGGGGCAGCTGTTCAGGAAAAAACAACATTAATCTGAACGTCAATCTGGTAAGACTCCCAGATGAATTGATAGATTATACCATTCTGCACGAACTGCTTCATACCCTGATAAAGGACCACAGCAAGCGGTTTTGGGGTGAACTGGATAAGTTGGTTTTAGATGCGAAGAAATTGGACAAAGAACTTAATAAATATAACATATTGTTAATATAAGAAATGGTTCTCAACTTTAACCTAAATTGAGCGATTTTTTACTCGACTTGCACCAATCTCTTGCGCATCAAGATCTTGGCACATTTCTTCGCAAAAAATCGTTCAACTTAGGTATAACTGAAAAATTAGCGGGCCTTCTTCGTGAATACATGGAAGCCGGATCATTGTGAAAAAACTGACAGCGACAGAACCTGTTGCTAACGCTTTTGAAAAACTTGGCATTCTTTTTATTGTAATCATAGGGTCGTAACTCGTTGAGTTATAACATGACAAAATAAAACTTGACTATGCGTCTTTGATTTAGTATTTTATATTTTATGAATGAGTTTATCGGTCGCGGACGCGAACTATCTCTACTCGAAAGCGCCTTTCACTCGCCGGAAAGCTCCCTGATCCCCATTTACGGACGCCGCCGCGTGGGAAAGAGCGAGCTTATTCTGCATTTCCTCCATGATCACCCCGGCCTGTACTATCTGGGCAAGGAGGCCCAGGCGGGACTACAGATCAAGGAATTCTTGACCGTCTCCTCCGAACTGCTGAGCGAACCATTACTGGCTATGATAGCGGCCGAGAACTGGAAAGAAGCGCTTACGGCAGTTGTGGACCGATGGCGCGGTCCCGGGAAGTTGATCATTGCGCTGGACGAGTTTCAGTGGATCGTGGGTGCAAGTCCGGAACTTCCATCAATACTGCAAGATCTATGGGATCGGAGATGGAAAAACAGTGGAAAGGTACTCATCATCCTTTGTGGGTCCTATATCGGGTTTATGGAGCGCGAACTTCTCGGCAGCAAGAGTCCACTCTTTGGCCGACGAACGGCTCAGATCTATCTCCAGCCATTCGGTTATCGGGAAGCGCGGCTGTTTCACCCTAACTATTCGTTTGTGGATAGCGCCCGCACGTACTTCGTCTGTGGAGGAATCCCTTTGTACTTGCGGGCGTTCAGCCCGGATCGTTCCTTTGAGATGAACGTTCAGGAGTCTCTTCTCGGCGAATTTTCCCCCCTGTTCCGCGAGCCGGACTTTCTCCTCCGCGAGGAGTTGCGGGATGTCAAGAACTACTATGCGATCTTGATGGCGCTTTCTTCCGGCTCTGCTCCAAGCCGCGAGATTGCCCGGCAGACCGGAATCGGCGATCGCAGCCTTTCCTACTACCTAAATCAGTTGGTGGAGCTCCGCTACCTCCGCCGGCGTTATCCCATAACTGGAACCCGGCCGGCCGCCCGTCATGTCCGATTTGTTCTGGACGATGCCTTGTTGCGATTCTGGTTCCGATTTATTTATCCCAACATGAGCTCGATTATGCACCTCGGCGCTGAGAAGGTGTTCGAAGTTCGGATCCGACCCGGAATCGAGGCTTACTTCGGCCACTGCTTCGAGGCCTTGTGTCGCGAGGCCCTTCCTGAGATCTATAGACGGGAAGGCGTGACCACGGTGTTTGAGATTGGCGAATACTGGGATAAGGGCACGCAAATTGATCTTGTGGGACTTCGGGATGACGGGTGGACGGATCTTGGCGAATGCAAGTGGGGTTCGATCAGCTCACAGCGGGCTATCGTCGATGAACTCAGCGCCAAGAAGGCAAGATACCCGAATTCGCGAAACGCGACCATCGCTCTCAGGATATTTACCCGCAAGCCGGCCAAGAGAGCAGCGCATTTACGCGGGGTCCGCTGGCATCACCTCACCGAGCTATACGCCAACGAAGATTAACGCACCTCCAGTAATACCAAGGCATGATTGTTCGGCGAGAATTGCTGGTTCAAACGTAAAAGACTTATAACCAGTTTG
The DNA here is from genome assembly GCA_034658795.1 of Thermodesulfobacteriota bacterium. GTDB lineage: Bacteria > Desulfobacterota > Desulfobacteria > Desulfobacterales > ETH-SRB1 > B13-G4. The sequence continues at coordinate 2,712 of JAYEFW010000266.1, read as the reverse complement.
CCAAAAATCAATAGGAGGGTTAGAAATGACATTATTTCATTGATTTAAGTTGGCTCACCTGTTAATTATGTTTTCATAACCTCCCGAAAGAACTCTTAAAAAAGATATGGTGAGAAAACGAAAACGCTAATCTCATGAAAAGACAGTCAATATACACTTCAACTGTTTAATAGGAGTTGAAAGTGTATATGAGACTACCAACGTAAGGCGGGACAGCCTGTAAATTCAATCAGTTAGCAACTCATCAGATTTTGCGTGATTGTGGAAGTGCTATAAAGCCAAAATGGCGAAAAGTGTCACGCTTTAAGTTGGTAGCCGTATATGAAAAATGTTTGCTTATAGAACTGCGTAAAGCAGGTCTGGATACGGAAAGTTGAGGTTAAGCGTAAAATCAATGATTTAAAATAAAAGATAAACAGGATGAAAAAACTATCATGTCAATCCTGTTTATCCTGTCAAAAAAAATAGCTGAACTAAATTGCGAGGAGATAACTTATGCCTTCTGTATTAACACTGAATCTGCGTTTTGGATTGGCAGCCGATGGACCGAATGGCTGGCATCACAGAAAGGATTGCTTTCCCTCATTTTTTGATAAATATTGCAAAGATTTCATTGGGTTACAGGAGGCAAATGATTTCCAGACGGAGTTTATAGGCAATATCCTTACTGACTATAATTTTATTGGCAAAAGGAGTCCTGCGCCATCTTTTTGGCAAAATAACATTATTTTTTATAAAAAAACCTGGGAATGCATTTATTACGAACACTTTTTTCTAAGTCCGACGCCTATGATACCAAGCCGTTCGCGGAATAGCCGTTGGCCAAGGCAATGTACAGTGGGAATGTTCAAAAATAATGGTCGCAAACTGATTTTTGTAAATACCCACTTTGATTTTGATGCTTTGGTGCAGCTTGAAAGCGCTAAAATAATATTAAGGCGGCTGGAACAGTTACCATCTGAATTGCCGGCTATAATAGTCGGAGACTTTAATTCCACGCCATCATCGCCCTCTCATATGATGTTTACTGGAGAGGACGTGCAATTAAAGAGTGAAGACATAAAATGCCCTTTTTTTAAAAATACCTTTAGTAAGTCCTTCCCTGGTACACACCATGGTTTTACAGGGGATACAAATGGAAATCATATTGATTGGATCTTATATCGTGGCGGGATCATTCCAGAAAATTGCAAGGTAATTCATGATACTTTTGACGGCGTTTACATCTCAGATCATTTTCCGCTTTGTGCTTCATTCAAGTGGAAAGAAAGGGATTAGTTCGCTCAAAAATAAGTTCGCAGAATCGGCGCTTCCAAGGTAAGCGTTCACGGAACGTTGAAATTAGAAAATAGAAATTGGAATTTTGGCCTTCCTGCTTTTGTACTGTTCTTCCCAATTTCCAATTTTAATCTCTCCCTAATTTCTACTTTCCAATTTCAAGTTTCAAGCCGTGAACGGCTACATAAATTTACTGTGATAGTATCTCCTTTTTCAGCTTTAAAATAGTTCTTTGCACTGCCGCAATTTATGGCTATTTCGAGATATCCGCGGCTGCCTATAATAACAAGCGGACTGTTGAGGGCGCTGTTTTCATAACTTTCTGACAAACCGCTTATTTTGCTGTTGTCAATCTTGATTTCAGGTTTTTTCCCAGCATCCGGTCTGCAAAAATTTCTCAGGCAATTGGAATCTATATTTGTAATCAAGTTCCCAAAGTGGTCGATAGAGACAATTGTCCCAACAAGTTCGCCTTTATCTGAAATCCCCGGCTCCGGGATACTCAATTTTACCAGATCGTTTTTATTTATCGGTGTTCCTATATTATTTATTTTGATGCCGGATGAAATATGAGCGCTGACTGGAGCAAAAATATCTCGGCCATGAAAAGTCCGGCTTACTGATTTAAGAAAGAATTTTTTATTATCAACTCTAATTATTTCGGCAATATTTTCTTCTTCAACAAGCAGTGTTAAAATACCGTTGTCAGGAGCAAGGAAAATGTGGCCGGCTATTTCAATGGCTATTATTGCACGGCTCCCACCGACTCCCGGATCTACAATCACAACGTGCACGGAGCCTTTGGGAAAAAATTTGTATGAGGATTTTATTGTGAAAGCTGCTTGAATTATATCGTGGGGATCAATATTATGTGTTATATCAACAAGAATGGCGGATGGGTTAACGGAAAGAATAACGCCCTTCATTGTGCCTACATATTCATCATTTAGCCCAAAATCGGTAAGTAGTGTAATTATAGACATGGTCAAAAGAACGCTATCCGTTATGTAGCATTTTAGCTTTATAAAACAAAAACAGGCCGCGCATGAGCTTCAGGTGTGAAACGGGTACATTATTTATTTTCCAACCCAAAATGCATGTATGCTTTTTCCGAGACCTTTCTACCGGAAGAGGTTCTTATAATCATACCGATTTTTAAAAGATAAGGTTCAACAACGTCCACAAGTGTATCTGTCTCTTCCAAAAGTGTTGCGGCAATTGCTTCAATTCCAACAGGCCCTCCATTATAAAATTCAATTATTGTTTTCATATAACGACGGTCAAGATCGGTAAGCCCCTTATCATCAACCCCCTCCAAATGCAGGGCTGCCTCCACGTTTTTTTTTGTAATTTTACCATCTGACCGGACTTGTGCATAATCTCTTACCCTTTTTAAAAGGCGATTAACGATTCTCGGGGTTCCTCTTGAACGCT
>JAYEFW010000265.1:0-2488 GCA_034658795.1 Thermodesulfobacteriota bacterium | reverse complement strand
ATTTAATGATCGACGGGTACGCCGTTTTCAAGCCTTTGAAAGGCAGGCAAGAAAACGATTGATGGTTCTTCATGCCGCTCCCAGCATAGAAGCGTTGATGCTTAACCCAGGAAACAAATTTCATGCCCTTTCCGGGGATCGAAAAGGGCAATATGCTATCAGTATCAATAAGCAGTGGCGCGTATGTTTCGAATGGAATGACGGCAATGCGTACCGTGTTGAAATTACGGACTATCACTGAGGTGTTCCTATGAGTACAAAAAATCTTGATCCAATAAAACCGGGTGAAATCCTTCGTGAGGATTTTCTAGAGCCATTAGACATTAGCATTAACCAGCTTTCTCGGGATCTTTCAGTTCCCCCCAACAGGATAAGTGAAATTGTGAATGGAAAAAGGTCCATTACTGCTGACACAGCCTTGAGGCTACAGAGGTATTTTGGGGTTGAAGCTCAGTTTTGGCTAAATCTGCAAACCGAATATAATCTGCGAATGATGAAGCGTAAAATTTGGGCGGATATTGAACGACGGGTTATCCCTATTAAAGATACCGGCAATAGTTTACAGCATGGGAATGCGGGACGTCCATGAATGCGGGACGTCCATAAATAAGTAAATAACTTGACATTTAATTATATTATTGATAATAAACTTACATGCCTAGATTAGCCCGCCTGGACGCACCCGGTGTTTTACATCACATCATCATCCGTGGAATTGAGCGTCGCAAAATATTCAGAGACAATAAAGACAGAAATAATTTTATTGATCGTTTATCAGATCTTTTGCCTGCAACACAAACCACCTGTTATGCCTGGGCCTTTATCCCAAACCATGCGCATTTTTTATTCCGAAGCAGTGGTAAAATATCAACCCTGATGAGAAGATTGCTTACAGGGTATGCTATCTATTTTAACAGAAGGCATAGACGCCATGGACAGCTTTTTCAAAACAGATACAAATCAATTATCTGTCAGGAAGATATGTATTTCAGGGAACTGATCCGCTATATTCATCTAAATCCATTGCGAGCAAAAATAGTGTCAGACATAAAGGAGCTGAACAAATACTCGTATAGCGGACACAGTGTTTTAATGAGCAGGAAAAAACATGAATGGCAGGATACAAAATATGTTCTTTCATATTTTGGCAAAAAGGTTTCAGAATCAAGAAAAGCTTATTTTTCATATGTGAAAAAAGGTATTGACCAGGGAAGAAGACCAGAGCTTACAGGAGGTGGTTTGGTACGCAGTCTTGGTGGATGGACTATGATAAAGAAATTACGGCTAAAGGGTCAGGATCGTATTAAAGGGGATGAACGTATATTAGGTGACAGCGAATTTGTTACAGCATTATTATCAGAGGCAAAAGAGAAACTTGAACGCAGCTATAAATTAAATGCCCTGGGATATGATCTCACAAAGATAAGCCAGATGGTTTCCAGGATATATGATATAGAAATAGAAGAGATATATTCAAAAGGCAGACGCAAGGTTCAAGTTGAGGCCAGGGATTTATTATGCTATTGGGCAGTTAGAGAGTTGGGAATAAGCTGCACGGATTTGGCAAAACAATTGGAAATGAGTCAGCCGGGAGTAGGATATGCAGTAAGTAGAGGAGAAAAGATCGCTAAAGAGCATAACTATCAGTTGCAATAGCAGTTATTTACTTATTCATGGATGTCCTGCATTTAGCCCTGCTGCACTTGACCGCAGCCGAGCCGATTTAGAATATTTGTAGTTTTGCGGCAGCTTATCATTTTTCTGGTAGTTTTTCGAATACCGTCTGCGTCAAGTGAGCAGTACGAGTTAGTGTTTGAATATGGCTATGTCCTACTGGAATCAACAAAGAGTCAGAGGCTATTGATGTATGAAAACCCTTGTTCCGCTATTGACTTTCGTTCTATCCATCGGAGTTTTTTTTCTATGGCTGATCATCACATTAAGACGACGACGTTCGGCATGCGATACTGCGGCAGCTCAAAAGCCATCCTATTCTGTAATTCACGTACTTAGCATGATCAGCATATGCTCGTTTTTTATGCTAATATTCATGATCGTGCTTCTCAACTTATGGAAACCCATACGTTTTCTTATGGGCTGGGTGCTGTACAGTCTTAATGCACCACAACAAATCGTTATCCCAATTGGGATACTTTTTGATATTTTTGCATTATCAACCAGTTTTATTGGAACCTTCATTTTATGTCGGCTCGTCTGGAGGGAATTAAGGACGTGGGGGGGTCCAGGCAGTGAGTCGTTGTGACACAACTGCAGTTTAGATCGGAGCATACCTGTGACAAATAACGATATCTTGCGCCGTATCCGCTATATCTTCGACTTTAACGATTCGAAAATGATTGCTGTATTTGGCTTAGCTGATCATCAGGTAACGCGGGAGCAGATCAGCGGTTGGTTAAAAAAAGATGATGATCCTGCGTATCAGAAATGTAGCGACACTGAGCTGGCGATTTTCCTAAATGGTTTGATT
>JAYEFW010000264.1:0-10715 GCA_034658795.1 Thermodesulfobacteriota bacterium | reverse complement strand
TAGTTATACCGCGCTCCTTTTCAAGCTCCATGGAATCCATTGTTGCGCCGATACCATCTTTCCCTTTCACATCATGTATTGCATGTATGCGTTTGGTGTAAAAGAGCATCCTTTCGGTAAGCGTGGTCTTACCTGAATCAATATGTGCGCTTATGCCTATGTTTCTAACTTTTTCAGAAGTCTTTTCCATAATGTTTTTACCCTGAATTTATAATATTACAAAAACTGAAAATAAAAAATCCCGCATTGGAAATTATACCATATGGGGATCTGCTATATTATTAACTACGATTTCAGAATTAGAAAACAGAATTTACATCATCTCAATCCAATCCTCCATGGTTAATAAGAGACATAGTTTCAAGAACCAGCCTCAAAGTAATAAACCGATTATCTATAGTCATCTATGGCTTACCGCCATCACAAAAAATATGATTTATTTATTATAAAAATAAGTTTGTCAAGAATTTTTTTGAATTTTTTAAACCGTTAAGAAAACTGAACTTCCAACATAACGCCCCCTTTGTTGTGTTGGGGTTCGCATTACTTCTCCTCCTCTTCTTCAATCAAAGTTCCACCCTCCTCAATAACCTGGATAGTACGCTTCCTCTGTAAAACCCTTATCAGCATTTCCTTTTTATCACCGGCTGCCAGCTCGATTTCAAAGGTATTTTTTTCAAGGTAGTGATATTCAGGCAAATTGTCAGCATGCACGACAAGAGACCATTGCCCAGGTCGCACGTCGTCAAAACTAAACCGACCTTTCCTGTCCGTAAGCATGCGCCATATCTCTAACTCGCTTTTGAACTCCAAAAGGACATTCGCCAGGCCATACTCTTCAATAAGGTCCGTTTCAGTGTCTTTGGGGACAGCTCTATCCTTACCATTATGAACTGCGTATTCTTTTTGTAGATAATCTTCTTTTGCAAATCCATAGACCATGACCTTGCCCGTAAGATCGGCGCTTTTTGTTATCCCTATTTCAATTGATGTCTCTTTTCCGCCCTCAATATCCACTTTAAGAGGGGTTTTTTGCACGGGAATCTGCTCAAGACCGATGCTTGCGCCGTCGATGTTCAGGTAGAAGTCCCCTGGTTTCAGGGCAGGGAAGGTAAATTCGCCGTCGCTATCCGTTACCGCGGTGGCGCCACTCAGGCGGAGGATGGCCTTTTGAATCGGTTGACCGGTCTCTTGATCACGGACATACCCCTCAAGCATACCGATACTTCTTTTCCTCCCAACGGGCAGGCCGAAGGGAACGGTAAACTCAACAATAAAAGCGGTTTCATCCTCCTGATCAGAATTCCTGCTATACATGGTATGACGACCGCGAGCAGAGACCCTGATCTTATTGGAGAATAGATAACTCAAAGCCAAATCAAGGTTATGCCGGTCTCCGGAATCAGTCCCCATGCAATCATATTTTTCAAGTTTGAGATTGACGCTCGCCCTTTTACCTATCTTGAAAGAGCCGGTCAGGCCTGTGTTTATGGTGACCCTGTCTTCGTCCTCGGGATTCCCACGCCTGCTGTAGCGCACATAACCCCCATAAGTTTGATTACGAGTCGGCATAAAATAGGCAGTGCCTTCATATATTCCCACATCAACTGTTTGGTCCTTCAGCCTGTCCTTTGTTTTTCCCAATTCGGCAGAGACATTAAAAAAGAGCTTTTTGAAACTCTGTCCTACCCGGCCCCTGAAAGTCAGCTCCCTGTAATCGAAATCCGGCTCCGGGAAACGGTCTTCACGAGTACGATATCGTGACTCAATTGAAATGGTTGTTCCTGTCTTAAATATGTAGTTCAGTCCAAACAAACCAAACCTTTCTATCGCGGCCGATTCAATCGAAGGATCCATATCAAGATTATTCTTCTCCTGACGGAGGGTGGTATTCAGGGTGAAATGCTTTCTTATGGGAAAAAATAAATTGCCTGAGATATACTCCTTGTCCTGATAATAGCCTGGAAAATCGGGTTCTGCGTAGATGTATTCCAAATGATAAGATCCGCCCCACTCAGGAGAGCCGTAAAGGTTGAGCCAGTATGCGTTGTCATTCCTGTTACCATCTTTCCCGTATGCTGCTTCAAATTCAATGTTCGTATTTTCAAAAGGCTCAAGTTTCCCTTGCAGACTTGCAATTTGAGCATCTTCTATATCGCTTTTTTTTTTGAACAGATTGAGACCAATTCTGTACGTGTCGCGAAACAGATAATCAAAATGAAGGGCTGTCTCTTTCTTTTCCGGATCAAGCCACCTTGTTTTCATATGATAGCCCCTAAATCCAAAACCGCCTAAGACCAGCCCAGCCTCAGCCCCCCTGCCGTCACGGCTCTGCTCGGTTAGGCGTGAAAGAGAGTAATAATTATCGCCCAGAAGAACGTCAGCATCCTCGTCCCGGTACCCGGCAAAATACCTATCACGCTGCCCAAACATTGAAACCTCTTCAATGGTGTCAGGCCCCCTGAACAGGAATTCAATCTCATCTTCCCCATCTTCGCTCAGTTTTCCTCTTCCTGAGAATTCACCCTGAAATACGGTTTTTTTCTCTTCATTCTTCTGGCCTGCTGACCTGAAGGTCAACTCTGCCGGAATCCTATGGAACCGATCCACCTCTCCCGTTATCTTAGGGATAATATTTACAGCGCATCTTGCCTGGCCTCTCATTTTTTCATCCTCAACAGACTGGACCGTCAACTTGAGGTGATGCTTAAAACCCTTTCTGAGCTTTTCATCGGTTTTTACGGTCACTTTGACGGTCTTTGATTCTCCCGGGGCGAGCGTTATCTTGTCAGGAACAACAGTGTACGGCAGGTACCGACCGCTTTGTACCTTAATAACGACCCTGTTTTCTGTATTGCTGGCATTAATCACTGAAAAGACGGCTTCGTAAGGCTCCCCTGCGATAACGCTTTCCGGGGCTTGCAGAAATTCGGACTGCAGCTTTGTGACAGGGAGGACATTCACAAAGATCCTGGCAAAGTCACTAATGGAGGGATATTTGACCGAGTTGACCCAATAGATTATCTCATATTTGCCAGCTAAGGCTGTCTGGGGGATAAAAAAGCTGACCAGCCTTATTTCGGTGCCATTTGGAGCAAGGCGGAAAGGAAATGAGGGTATGATAAGTTTCCATCCCTTTGGAAGTCTTACCTCTGATATGAATTCCAGATTTTCATCTGATGTGTTGGTTACTTCAAAAGTGGTGGTTACAACGTTTTTTGGCTCAGTTTCAAATAATTCCTGCCCGCTTATCCTGACCTGAACACCTCTCTGCCTAGCCTCAAGCGTGCCGGCAATAAATAAGAAATGAGAAATAATCAGCAGGATAAAGAGATTTCTCTTCAATTTTGGAACCTATTCGAACTTAAAGGTATAGGTAGCCCCAAACAGATCGTCACCGCCGCAGTCCGCTACAACCAGTGCATTGTATTTGCCTTTGGGCACCTGGCTCAGGTCAATCCTGAACCTGACGGAAGTAGTGGGATAAACACCTATCTTTGCACCTTCAAACTTGCCAATAGACTTCCCTTTTTCATCATAAAGCTCGGCCCATAAAGCCGGCCTGAGCAATCTTTCCCCTATGTTTTCTATATCAAGCTGTAAAATCCTTTCTTTATCTTCTTTCAAAAGCCTTGTTTTTAAGAATTTAAGTTTGCGGGTGCCGGTATCACCAATCTGCGTTATCATCTGAGCGCCGTAACGGATGACCTGGCTTATGCCAAATGTGATTTTATCTTTCTTCTGCCTAGCCGCCTCTGGCGAACTTGAAGAAACACCCTCAATCATAATCATGCTCCAGTAGGTTCCGCTTATGGTCTTATCATCGGGGACTTCAAGGGTATAGTTGACTTGCGATGTGCTTTTGGGTGGAATTGTAAGGCGATGCGGGCTAAAGGTTATCCAGTCGGCGTTGGACCGGGGGGCCTTCCCTGATTCACCATAAATATTGCTGCCGTCAGAGTAAAAAAGGTAATCGGTCTGGTAGATCTTTACCTCTTGAGGCTCTTTTCCCGTGTTCCTGAGCTGGATGACCCCACGGTAGGTTTCCCCCACCTGAGCTTCCTTTTCATATGTCAGGCCGCTTGTAACAGACACCCCGGCCACGGATACACAGGGCATGATCAAATAAAAAAACAAGCCCATGAGAATTATTCCTGTTTTAGATCTCATAAAAGTCCTCCTTATTGGATATCAACGACTGTGTAGTAGAGTACGGTGGAATAGGAAGATGGGCGAATTTGAATAGAGGCCCCGGTCAGTCTCAACTGTATATTTATGCCTTTCACCATCCCGGAACCGGAAAAAAACGGAGTATTGATATCTGTTACCTCTTGATAAGAAGTACCGCCGCTGACGTTTCCACCTTTGCCATCAGAAATTCTCATGACATATGGATGAAGGTTGTTGCTCCAGTTATTATCCACCTTCCGTATATCAATGCGCCAGGCATCATTTATCCCCTTTACATTCCTGATGTCGATCGATACTTGCCCTGAAGCGCTGGTGTAAGTGCTTTGCAGGTCGCTCCCCGCGCCGGACAATAAGTCGTTTTTGTCAATTGTTCCAGACCAGTTGCCGATCACTGTAATAGATATATCAGCGTAGGCCGTTTGGGGTACAAAAAACAAAGGAGCCAAAAGAAATATGATGAAGGTTCTGATTGAAAATCTCATTTTATTGCTCTTTCTCCGGCGGACCGGGAATCTCTCAATCTGAAAGGGTAAAGGTAACGGTCCTTGCGTCGGTGGAAAGCACACCCGCCTGTACATTGGCGCTCAGCTTATAAGTTATAGTCGGGCTGCTGTCAGCCACATGGCTTATGCCTGTCACAACGTTGGACGCTGATGTGGTAAGCATCACGTAACCCTGGCTTGTGCCGCTGCCCGACGGGGCGGCAACCTCTACATCGAGCGTAATGTGTGCCGGCATGGCCGTGTCAATGCTCGCTGTAATCCTTTTATTGGCGCCGTTTGTGGTTATGGCGCATGTGGATGAACTGTCTGTGACCTCCTGAGGCTGTTCACCTGCAACTGCCGAGGCAATAGACAAATTAGGAGACCCTGTTACTTCAATCTCATTGATGGCCTGAAAATCGAAGGTCATGACATGGGTGCCGACGTCCGCTCCCATGGCCGCTCCGTTTAATGCAAGGGCAAGCGCTGCTGCCAGCAAAAGAAATTTCAGTCTCTTCATCAGTTTTCCTTCTCGTCTTTCTTGGGTAAGGATAGATATATAATTTTAACGGATCATGGCATTAAATCAAGTATTTTTTTCAGGCACTTACCCTTTCGTGAGCACAGAGGAGAAAACCAGAGATGTCTAAAAAGCGGGCACAAAAAAGGCGGGCCTGTAAAAGACCCGCCTTTTTTCTAAATCTTTACCCCAATTAAGAGTCTGCAATGGTAAGGGTGACTGTCTTGCTGTCTGAAACCACACCGGCGGCTATCGTGGCACTGAGCTTGTAGGTTATGGTCTTACCAGATTCAGCTATTGAATCTATGGCAGTTACGACATTTACCGCAGTAACAGCATTAGAAATATCTACATCGTTTAAACTGGTTGCGCCTGCTGGAGCAGCAAGATTAATCTTAAGTGTAACGCCACTTGGCATAGCAGTATTTATGCCTGCCGTAATCTTTTTTGCATCAGTACCGCCGTTTGTCGTTATTGCATATGTAGTTGTAGCATCCGAGACCTCATTCGGCTCAGAACCCGCAATGGCTGCAGAAACATTCATTGCAGACGGGCTTCCGGATACCGAAAACTCATTAATCGCACTCACCTCATAACTTACTGTCTGGACAGCGTTGTCCCTTGCCATTACCGGCCCTGCGATAAAAACCATGCCCAGGACCATCACCATTGTAATTAATCTTAATAAAGTCTTTTTCATTTTCATTCTCCTTTTTATGTTAGGTTTAAATGCTGAGATTTATGTTTTCTGTTTTTTTATTTTCTTGACCTTTGCCCTCATGATATAGCAATAGGCGTGCCTCAACCGAAAGCAGATAAATTTAGTTGTATTATCAAGCTGTTACATGCAAGCTCCGACTCTTGCCACGGAAAAGGCCAATTCCTTTATTAGATTACGGTTGTTTGTGTTCAAAATGCGGCACCAGCGCGGGTTGTTTTTATGGAGTTATTTTGGATAACTTATTGATATTATAATGATAAGAGATAAAATGCAGGGGTGTTCAATAACCGACATGGGCCGAGGGTCAGAGGAGGGAGGGCATAGCAGGCCTTCTGATATTGTGTTTCTTGATCTTGCTGTAGAGAGTTCCGCGGGCAATTTTGAGTCTCCTTGCTGCTCTCTTCAGATTCCAGTCTGTTTCCTGAAGAACCTCTTGAATCAAGGTCGCCTCTGCATTGGCAAGAGAATGGTCTTTCAGCTCAAGGGTGATCTCTTCTTTTGTTGCCTTTGTTCCGGAGTGATCGGACATAATAAGTGCTCCTTTCAGCCAATAAATTAAGCAAAATACCACCCACCTTATCGATCATAGGTAGTTCAGAATGCAGGGGACTGCCATAGAATGTCCCTTGTTTTGCTTAATAAAAGCAATTTATGTGCCAAATTTGTTTGTGCGGCTTGTGGAAGCATTTGCTTTTTGTGAAGAGCCTATGCCATTGAGAGGGGATAAGATTACAGAAAAGGCAAAACATTCTTGACCCAAGTGAGCCAGACTATGTGAGTGTCTAAAATCAATCACAAAGCAAGAGAACAGATCATCAGAGTTTTTTTATCCCGCATTTCTTCATCTTGCTGTAAAGAGTGCCACGTGCAATATCCAGGTCCTTAGCTGCCTGCTTCAGATTCCAGTTTGTTTCCTCCAGCACCTTATGTATTATAGTTGCTTCTGCAAGAGGTAGTGATCTGGAAGAGAGTACGAGAGTAAAGCCTTTTTTTTGACTGGTTTTTCTCAATTTTTCAGGCAGGTTGGCCGGGATAAGTTCTCTTCCTTTGCAAAAAATTACGGCATTCTCAATAATATTTGCCAGCTCTCTGACATTACCTATCCAATCATATTGATATAATATGTTTGTAGCTGCCCTGGAAATACCAAGGATATTCTTTTTTGTTTCAGTGCAATATTTCCTCAGAAAGTGATTGGCCAAGAGGAGGATATCAGATTTTCTTTCCCGAAGCGGTGGCATATGAATAGGGACCACATTGATCCGGTAAAACAGGTCTTCCCGAAAAAGCTTCTCTTTAACCGCATCGGAAAGGTCTTTATTGGTGGCACAAATAACGCGGGTATCAACTTTCAGGGTCTTGGTGCCACCTACCCGCTGAAAGGTCTTTGATTCAAGGACACGCAAAAGTGAAATCTGTGTCGGTAGGGGGACATCACCGATCTCGTCCAAGAAAATAGTCCCTCTATCGGCAAGCTCAAAATGTCCTCTTTTTTGTGCCGTAGCACCAGTAAAGGCGCCCTTCTCATGACCAAACAGTTCGCTGTTGATCAGTGTCTCGGTAAGGGCCGCACAATTCACCTTGATTAAGGGCTCAGATCTTCTTGGACTTCTAAAATGGATTGCCTCATCAATCAGTTCTTTACCTGTTCCGCTTTCTCCAGTGATCAAGACTGTTGCGTTTGTATCAGCTACATCCATGATCTTCTGGAAGATCTCAAACATTTTCGGATCCTGTCCAATTATATTCTCAAAGCGATACCCTTTTCTGCGGTCCTTCCCGGGAAAAATGTTTTTCTCTAAAATTCTTTTTTGGCCGGTGATTTTTTCTATCACCATCCTGATCACATCAAAGTCAAAAGGTTTGAGGATATAGTCATAGGCCCCTGCCTTCATGGCCTTCACTGCATCCTCTATGGAACCGTAGGCCGTGAGAATCACTACGAAAATGTCGGGATAGCGAATCCTGACTTCCTCTAACAGCGCCAGACCACCCATTTTCGGCATTTTCATATCGGTGATCACAATATCTGCGGGAAACGTTTTGAGCTTTTTTAATGCTTCCTTGCCGTCAGAGGCGGTTTCGAGCAGAACGCTTTCATCCTGCCCCATGACGCTGCGAAAAAGGCGCCGGATTGGCCCTTCATCATCGACAAAAAGCAATTTGGTTGTTGAACTCATTGCTCAAGATCCTCTTGGTCCAGCACCTCCCTGACCTTGCACTCCAGGCCCTCCGGTAAAAAAGGTTTTTGGAGAAAATTCAGTCCAGGTTCCAAAACACCGTGATGAACAATTGCTTTGTTTGACAATGCCATATAGCGTTTAAAGAGCCTTGTCCGAAGGTCGCATGAGAAATTCATCAACTAATATTAATGTCTCTTTCTATAACCATACCTTCCTTTATAACTGCCTGAGACCCGCTCCTGTTATTTATTACAACACTCCCCTTAATCTTTACATTTGCTTCAAAAAACACATCCCCGATTATTTTCAGAGAGTTGCAGTCAATTAAAGAAGGAATGCCGTTCGCAAACCTTTTATTAAACATATCTATTTTTCTGTAATATCTGGGATCAAGATCTATATTTATATTGAAACAGTTATCCTCTTGTACTCTTTCCGGGTTTACTATTAGCTGTTTATCGCCTGAAAATAAAAAGCAGTCAGAACGAACAGCCAATAGTTCATTGCATGTTTTAACAGGAAAAAAACGGGATCTGGGAACTCTGATTGCTGTTACCCTTTCAATAATTGAAATTGCCGATCCCATTGCGGTTTCTATCTGATAAACAGGCGGGCTAAATTCATCTCTTGGATCCAAGTTTTTTGGATTCAGAATCATTGGAAGTTTAATTGTCCCATGCTCATCTATTAAATTTTTTAAAAATCTTAAATCAAGCCAGATGTTATTTGTATTAAAATATTTATAACGACTTACATCCCCGCACTTTTCAATTTCCCTTTTCGGACATTGAGCAGCTTCACGCAAAATTAAATGGCCGTTCTTATGTCTGGCCATATGTCCTCCTTTGAAATCAATGGGCATCCTTTCCGAGACCTCCATCATAAAAGATAAACCTTTCTCGGAAAAAAATCCAAGGAGCGATTTGTCTATAGTGGCGACTAAATTATCTGAATTTGCAATAAAAGCATATCGAATCCCTTCATCAAGCAGTTGCTGAAGGATTCCGGACGTTAATAGCGCTGTATAAACATCTCCATGCCCTGGCGGATTCCACTCCAGGCGTCGATCCCTTGGCCAGTCCGCAGGTGCGAGGTTATGACGTAAAATTTTGGGAAACTTATGCTGAAGGAATAATCTGGGGTATCTGAATGGTTTAATCTTTGACAGCGCGGAAATTGTATCCTGATGAGTACTGAAGCTGTTCATAAGACACAGCTCAACATTGAACTTTTCCGCTTTTTCTAAAATTATTTCAAGGAATGTCTTGTCATCTTTTGCCCGTATTAAAGACTTTGCTTTTGTCATGCCCATAGTTGTGCCCAGACCGCCGTTCAAAATTATCATAACGACATGTTTTAATGCTTTTTCACCGGCATCTGCATATTCAGATGTATTTTTTGCATCTTCAATATCATCTGAATTAACGGGTCTTATATCTCTGTCAAAAATAAATCCTTTTTCACCTGCAGCGAGCTTTTCATAATAATATGCAAATGTATCAATAACTATGGGCTCAATGCCCTCTTTTTTCATTTTTGATATAAATGACTGCAAATATTTTGGTTCGCTCGGATTTTTCAAATAAATACCCCCTCACGATTTACAGTTTACGGTTAACGGTTAAAAAATTCATTTAAAAAAGTGTGAACCGTGAACCGTTTTCTTAACATCTAAATCGGCTTAATCCATCTAAAAGGATCTTTTGCCCTGCCATATTGTATGTCTGTGATGGCATTGTAAAACCTGTTTGCCATTGGACCAACTTTACCGTCGTTTATGGTTAAAACCTTTTCGCCGTATTTTATTTCACCGACAGGTGAAATAACGGCGGCAGTACCTGATCCGAAGATCTCTTGAAGCTTGCCTGATTCGTGCGCATCAATTAATTCGTCTATACTGATTTTTCTCTCTTCAACTTTCAAATTCCACATTTTTGCAAGGGAAATTACAGAATCTCTGGTAATACCTGGAAGTATGCTTCCGGTTAACATTGGAGTAATAATCTCGTCATCTATAACAAAAAATATGTTCATAGATCCAACTTCTTCCACATATTTATGTTCAACTCCATCAAGCCATAAAACTTGTGTATAACCATTTTTATGGGCTTCTTCGCCGGCATAAAGACTTGCTGCATAGTTTCCGGCTGTTTTGACATTTCCAACACCGCCGGGTATGGCTCTAACATGGTTTTTTGTTACCCAGATTTTAACCGGATTAAAGCCTTCTTTATAATATGCACCAACTGGTGAAAGAATAATAAACAAACGATAAGTATGAGAAGCACGTACCCCCAGAAACGGGTCCATGGCAATAATTGTCGGTCGTATGTAAAGGGAAGTTTCCGGAGCACTCGGGACCCAGTCCTTTTCAATATTCAGCAACTGTTTCAAAGCGTGAAAGAGAAAGTCCTTATCAACCTCAGGGATGCATAGAGCTCTTGCAGATTTATTCAGCCTCGTAAAATTATCTGTCGGTCGAAAAAGCTGAATAATGCCTGACTTTGTCCTGAAAGATTTGAGTCCCTCAAAAATGGACTGACCATAATGAAGAACCATTGTCGCCGGATCCATTATAATGGATGAGTATGGCTCTATGCGCGGATTATGCCATCCAT
>JAYEFW010000263.1:0-10750 GCA_034658795.1 Thermodesulfobacteriota bacterium | reverse complement strand
CCCCTTTTTAAAAAACTCATGCGTCAGGGCTGAAGTTATCGATAGTTGCTTGTGCATTTATAATAAATTTGTTAAATAATCCGTGAACGCTTACAAATCTTGTTTATCCTGTCAGATTCTTTTTCAAAAGGCTAAATTGTTACGATTTTTAAATATTAAAAATCTTTTATTAAGGTAGTAAAACTATGAGAAGAAATATTGAACATGTTGGTTGGGGAAAATTAACCTATGAGATAAGGGCAATAGTTGCTGTTGCCCAGGAACTTAAGAACATGGGTGTTGATATTACCTGGGAAAATATTGGGGATCCTATTCAAAAAGGGGAAAAAATGCCCCAGTGGATAAAGGATGCCATAATAAAGCTGGTATCAGATGATATAACTTATGGCTATGTAGCTACTCAGGGAGTTATAGAGACTCGTGAGTTTCTTGCAGAGCGTGTGAATAAGCGCGGCAGTTATCAAGTAACGGCAAATGATATTATTTTTTTCAATGGCCTTGGTGATGCTGTTGCCAAAATATTCGGTTTTCTCAGAAGAGAAGCGAGAGTAATCGGTCCTTCACCGGCGTATTCCACCCATTCGTCGGCAGAAGCAGCCCATTCCGGCTATGGACACCTGACTTACAATCTGGATCCTGAAAACGAATGGATGCCGGATCTCGAGGACCTTGAAAATAAGGTTAAATATAATGATTCAATTGCAGGCATCCTTTATATAAATCCGGATAATCCTACAGGTGCGGTTTATCCTCGCTCTGTTCTTGAAAAAATTGTGGATATAGCGAGAAAATATCAGCTATTTATTATATCCGATGAAATATATGCAAACATTGTTTATAATGGATATGAAATGGTGCACTTGAGCGAGGTGATAAGCGATGTTCCTGGAATGGCATTGCACGGAATATCCAAAGAATACCCATGGCCGGGAAGCAGATGCGGCTGGATAGAAGTTTTTAATCAGGATACAAATTATGACTTTCAGAGATATATTAACAGCCTGATAAATGCAAAAATGCTTGAAGTATGTTCAACCAGCCTGCCTCAATATTCAATACCCCTGATTATGGGTGACCCAAGATATGTGCAACATCTAAATAAGCGAAAAAAAGTTTTTGAGCACCGCGCTCAGGAGGCCTGGGAAATATTTTCTAAAGTTGACGGTATACATGTAGTAAAGCCTAAAGGTGCATTCTATATGTCCATACTGTTTAAAGATAATATCTTGAATGAAAATCAGACATTGGCCATAGAGAATTCTATGGCCAAAGAGTTTGTAGAAGAGAAAGTAAAAGACGTAGAGGTAGATAAACGTTTTGTCTATTATCTGCTTGGCTCTAGAGGAATATGCGTGGTTCCTTTAACGGGTTTCTGCTGCACAAGAAAGGGCTTTCGCGTAACTCTTCTGGAAACGGATGATGAAAAACGCAAATGGACATGGGAAGCCATTGCTGACAGTATAAGGACATATTTGGGCTCAGCATAATGGCTGCTTCAAACAATAGTAATAATTTAGCGCTTTGAAAATTTGGCTGTTTTCGTTGAGATATTGCTAATTCGAAAAAACATTATTTGAATATCGAATATCGAACAAGGAATTTCGAATGATGAATTGTGGAATCGCTACGCTCTATTTTTTATAGTAGTAAAAATAATAGAATACCTTACTTCGACATTCATAATTTTTTGTTCGATATTCTGCGGTTCAAAACAAATCCGTAAGTTTGAATTCGTAACTACTCAGGTTCATAGTTACATGGTTTACGGTTCACGGTTGGAGGTTGGAAGGCGATGAAATTTTCACAGGCCAGGCAGGGGCGGACTTTTGTTATACGCCTTGAGGATGGAGATATTCTTCATGAAGAAATTGAGAGATTTGCCCGAGAGCAGTCCATCAAAGCCGCTGCTTTAATAGCAGTTGGAGGTGCTGATACAGGAAGTAAGCTTATTGTCGGGCCGGAAGAGGGAAGATCTAAACCTGTTTCTCCAATGGAGTATATGCTTGAAAATGTCTATGAGATAGCGGGAACCGGAACGCTTTTTCCTGATGAAAAGGGGAATCCCATGCTTCATATGCACATAGCATGCGGTAGAAAGGAATTGACCGTGACCGGTTGTGTGCGAAACGGTGTAAAGGTCTGGCATATAATGGAAGTAATATTATTCGAGCTGATAGACAGTACAGGTGTTCGTGTTTTTGAAGCGCAGACAGGTTTTAATATGCTAAAGCCTTAAAATATTTTTACAATGATTTAATTTGTCGGAAAGAATATGGCTCCTTTTTTTAATTTTTTTACAAAAGTTCCCAGCCTAAAAGGCTTGCCACTAAAAAGTTATTCTATTAACTTGTCTCTGAACAGGCTTAATCCAGGCGTGAATAACATTCTCCTTGATGTGCATCTTAGTCCGGAGTTTTGCAAAATAACAAGCAAAGTAATACTTCAGCTAATTGTAAGGATGTTTAAATCATCACATACACCGGGTTTGGATAAAAAATTTGACTGGTTTAAAGAAAGAGATGAATTCAAAAGACTCTGTCATGATGTATTGATAGATGCAATTAATAAGGCAAAACTTGCCCGTGAAATTCAAATTGATTACTTGGCACAGATAGCAGTAATTGAACTGTTTATCAGGGAAATCAGAAAACAATATGAAGCAAGCGTGCAAAATTTTAAAAATATCATACACAAGCATGAAATAGCTCGTAATCAGGCTATGACAAAAGAATTAAAAAAAGAACTTTCAAAAATAATGCAAAATAAAAAATCAGTTTTTCGCGAGGTAGGCATTGATGTTTTTAAATGTCTGTTCAAGGTGCAGACAGAAGGTTTAAATGAATTGCGTAAAGTAAATTTTGGAAGTAATGCAATTCTTCCCGATGAATTTTTTTCCAATTCCTTTTTACGGGTTTATAATCCTTATGATGATGTTTTTATGTTGGAAGAATATATGCTGCTGGGACATCGCTTTGAAGATCCCAATAGATATGAAGCATTAATTTATTTGATTAAAAGTATTCTTGGCGATATTTACAAAAAAGACTTCGGCCCGCAGGAAATTTCTGATCAAGATAAATTTCAGGATAACTATGATAAGATTATAGATAATTTGATTAAAGAAGTTGATAATATTGATATTCTATTTAACTACTTTCATACTCAAAACTTATATAGAAAATTAAAAAAGCAAAAAGGAGACAAAGAAGAGCTTCTAAAATTAAAGCAAAGGTTAAAGGAGCAGAAAGCTTTTTTAAATTTGTTTCTCAAGAAGTTTAGCAGCAATGGTTTGATGGAAAGCATTATTGCATTTTATGAAATGCAGCATATTTACCATGAATACTGTCCTCCTTTGTTTCCGCAAGAAGTATTACAGTTTATAATTACGCCGAAAGCAAGAAAAAATATTAAAAACAAACTCAAAAAATTTAATAAATATTATGGCAAATCTTATTCTCTTACGCCGCTTCGCAAGATAATTAATAATCAAAAAAGAATTACTAATGAAAAGAAGAAAAAATATTTATTACAATTCATTAAAAATTTTGCCCGTTATCACAGAGATCTTGAAAATTTCAAACTACTAAATGATGCCATTGATTGTGTTAATCTGACTTTTGAAGAAAGAATTATCAAGCTTTCCCGCGCTAATAATACATTGTATGAATTTCTTCTTCCACATGAACTCGTTGTTGGCGAAAAACCAATTATCAATCATGTAATAATTAAAGCTGATGTGCGGGGTTCTTGTGATATAGTTAATCAGATGAACGAGAAGGGATTAAATCCTGCATCTAATTTTAGTCTTAATTTTTTTGATCCAATAGCTGAGATTTTATCTCAATACGGCGCGCTTAAAGTATTTATTGAAGGAGATGCAGTTATATTATCAATATATGAGCATGCTGATACTCCTGGGAATTGGTACAGCGTTGCCCGCGCATGTGGACTGGCTGTTAACATGCTGCAAATTATACAGCGGTACAATATAATAAATAAGAAGAACAATCTCCCCAACCTCGAAATAGGGATAGGCATAGAGCATTGTGATGGCCCCCCAACATTTTTCTTTGAGGGCGACAATCGCATTATGATATCTCCTGCTATAAACAAGGCAGACAGGTTGTCTGGATGCGAAAAATCTTTGCGAATGCTGTTTTTTGATAGAAAAATGCCTTTTAATCTTTATGTTTTTCAAACGATTAAGGATATATTTGTAGATAGTGATGACCTGCTTATTCGATATAATGTAAGAGGAATTGAATTGAGTGAAACTGGTTTTGAGAAACTATCAAAGGAAATTGATTTAGAATTAATAGAATGTAAAATTCCGGAATTACAAAAAGACAAGATTAAAATTTATACAGGAAAATTTCCAACAGTTTCCGGCAGGTATCAGCGTATTGTTATCAGGGAGGAGTGTATCCCTGAAGTAAATCCATCAGACATGAGCATTATACAAATGACATCTCGAAAATATTATGAAGTATGTAATTATGATATAATAAATAAATATTTATTTAAGATTTTGAAAGAGAAATAATTTTGTAAATTATGGTCGTGAGGTGGTAATATGAAATCAATAGATGAACTTTTGGAGCTGGAACCAAGGCATTCTCGAAAAGATCACAAACGACCACGAGCTTGTACTTAAGGATCCCGAACCGGATATCAAGGTGCACGAACTGGCCGACTCCTCGGTCAATTTCATCTGCCGCCCCTGGGTTAAGACAGCGGATTATTGGACTGTGTACTGGGATGTCACGCGTGCGGTGAAAAACGTGATATTCATCTGTACCAGGAGGCACTAGAAAATGCCGCGAGGTGATGTGATGTTTAGGGATAAACTTGAGCATAGCCGAGAATTAAGTTTATTGGGAGAAACTGATGAAATCAAAAAGATTTTTAATCTCATTGTTTATTGTTTTTGCCATGGCTACAGGAGTTTGTGCGCAAGAGAAAAAATGGAGTGACCAGGCGGAACTTTCCTTTGTCGATACCGGAGGAAACACCGACGTTACAAGCCTGTCAGCCAAGAATCTTCTGAAGTATGAATGCAGCGATGACTTGCAGGCTGCATGGAAACTCGGGGCTCTGTATGGACAAAGCGACGGTGAAAAAAATGCGGAGTCTTACTTCAGTGACCTTCGCCTGGACTATTTATTCACAAAGCATTTATATGCCTTTGGCAATGCGGGGTGGTCGAAGGACAAATTCGCAGGTATTGACTCGCGGTACTACGTGGGTCCTGGTGCAGGGTATAAGTTTCTCTATGGACCAAAACACTTCCTTGTGGCCGAAATTGGCCTCAACTACGTCAATGAGCAATACATCGATGACACGGACAAAGAATACCTCGGAGGCCGTGCTTTTGCCGAGTATGAATATGCCTTCACGGATAAGAACAAATTTTCCCAGTCCGTGGAATACCTGCACGATTTCGATGATAGCAATAATTATAATGTGAATTCGGAAACAGCCCTGATATCCGCATTGAACGACTATCTCGCGCTAAAGACGAGCTACATAGTCAAGTATGATAATCAACCTGTTCCATCAACGCTGAAAGATACCGATACCATCCTGTCGGTCACGCTCGTTGTTAATTTTTAGTTGAACATAGAAACCCTGGCCCTCAGGGCCTGGTCAGAGACAATTGGCTCTGCCATAAAATTGTTATCATTTGAGACACCTAAAACCATATTTTGTCATTGTGACAGTACAAGTAGCTCCCAATAACAGATTTTGGGTATTCTTGAAGTTTTTGTCACAGCAATAAAATCCAAACGATAAGGCTCGACTGATTGTACGGCAATGCAGGGATCATTAGCTCATGCCCAGTAAATCATGCCCTCTGGGCTTATGCCAAAGCCGGCCCCTGGGGGTCGGATTTTTACTAGAAAAGGGAATTCTTAATGTCGCGTGCGAAAAGGGGTGCGATTATCACCGCCATTTTGATTTCGCTATATGGAGTCTTTGGCTTCCTGATTGCGCCGTATATTCTCAAGTCCAACCTGATATCAGGCATAGCCGGGCAGCTTGGCCGAAACGCCACCGTGAATGAAGTCAAGGTGAACCCTTTTGTGCTTTCGGTAACGGTGAGGGACTTTGAAATGAGTGAGCCTGATGGCGAGCGATTCGTTGGCTTTGAAGAACTGTATGTCAATTTCCAGCTTTCCTCGATTTTCCTGCGAACATACACCTTTGACGAGATTCGTCTGATCGCACCAGATGGACGGGTGAAGGTTTTACCTGATAGCAGCCTGCATTTTTCAGACATCCTTGCCTCATCGGATCCAGCCGGGACTCCTCCGGATAAAAGTAATGAGTTGCCGCCTATTTCAGTCGCCCGGCTGAAGATCGAACAGGGACATTTTGCATTTAGCGATCTTTCGCGGCCCACGCCGTTTGAAAAGGACTTTTTCCCGATAGAGATTACGTTGAATGACTTTAAAACCCGTAAGGATAGCATGAGTCCGTATGCGTTCACTGCAACCACGGAAGAGGGTGAAGTCGTGAGTTGGGAAGGCAACATCTCGGTCAATCCGCTTCGATCGCAGGGGCATTTTGTACTAACCGGCATCAAGACGCGTACACTATGGAAATACGTTCAGGATCAGGTGCGTTTCGAAGTAACAGGTGGATCAATCGATATGGCTGCCCGGTATGATATGGATGCCGGCAAAGAGGTTTTACATTTTGAAGTGATTGATGGCGAGCTCAAACTCAATAAGTTAAAACTGGTTGAGAAAGGCGTCAATACAACGCTTATGTCAGTGCCTTGCTTTTCCGTCAAGGGGGTTCACATAAAACTCAGCGATAAGAAGGCTATATGTGCTTCCGTTAACTCCAACGATGCTCTCTTTAAGAGCTGGCTTACTTCCGATGGCACCTTGAATTACCAGGCGCTCTTTGCAATGGATAGCCCTGAAGATGAGACTAAGACATCATCTGAGACCCCGGATCAACCAGGAGCAGACAGCCAACCCTGGCGCATCAGCGTTAAGGAACTGACGCTGGAAAACTATGGCGTGGCGCTGGAAGACCGCACGCTGGTTAAACCGGTGCATGTCAATCTGGAGCCGATCAACCTGAATCTGAAAAACTTGAGTAATCAGAAAGATTCGCAAGCTGAACTTGCACTTACACTTAAGGTCAACCAGACAGGAACCATCGGAGTCAAGGGACTGGTCAGCATTAACCCGGTATCCATGGATCTTTCTCTACAGGTTGCACAGATCGCTTTGAAGTCGTTCCAGTCGTATGTGGATTCCGTTGCACAGCTTGAACTTGTGACTGGCACAGCAGGTCTTGATGGTAAATTTCAGTATCGGACGTTGGGTAGTCACGGACCTGAAATGCGTTACAAAGGCAGTATAAGCATCGATGGCTTTGAGGTCGTGGACAGATTACATTCCGAGGATTTCCTGAAGTGGAAGTCGCTTTTGTTTAACGGTTTGGTGCTTGACGTTCAACCTGACAAGCTGAGTATTTCTGAGATTGTTGCTGATCAACCCTATGCCAGGGTTATCATCTGGCCTGACTCAACGGTTAATCTGACCAGAATCTTTTCTACTCAGGATGGTGAGACCACCAATGATGTCGGTTCAGAGGCACAGGCTCCAATCCCGGTTACCATCAATACTGTTTGCATTGAAAATGCGTCGGTGAATTTTTCCGACCTCTCCCTTAAACCAAATTTTGCAATGGGTATCCAGGGTCTGAATGGGACTGTAAGGGGCCTCTCTTCCAAGTCTTTGGCGCGGGCTGATGTCCTGCTCGAAGGCAAAGTGGACAAATACGCGCCTGTAAAGATTACCGGTCAGATTAATCCTTTGAGCGAAGATGTTTACACGGATTTGGCGCTCTTTCTCAAGAACATCGAACTTAGCATTTTCACGCCATATTCCGGAAAGTTTGCGGGTTATGCCATCAACAAGGGGAAGCTGTCATTGGATCTCAAATACAAGCTCTCAGAGAACCTTCTTGTTGGCGAGAATGAAATCTTTATGGATCAATTTACCTTTGGTGAGCGCATAGATAGCCCCGATGCCACAACATTACCAGTCCGTCTCGCTGTGGCTCTGCTAAGGGATCGTGAGGGGAAAATTGACATTGATCTGCCAGTGCAGGGCGATCTGAATGACCCTGAGTTCAGTTATGGCCGTATTGTAGTAAACGCTCTGGTCAACCTGATCACCAAAATCGTCAGCTCCCCGTTTGACATGCTGGCTGGTCTTGTCGGGGGAGATGGGGAAGGGCTGAGTTTTGTGGAGTTTAAATTCGGTAGTGCTGCGCTTGGGACTGAGCAGATCAGAAAGCTTGAGCAACTGGCCAAGGGGCTCCACGAGCGACCGGCGCTTAGACTTGAAATCAAAGGAGTTGCGGATACAAAACACGACCGGGTGGCGCTGGCTGAAGCGGAACTGTTAGGCCAACTGAAACGTGCAAAACTCAAAGAACTGGGAGCCGCCGAATTACCGGTACCTGCTCGTACTGAGGATATTTCGCTGTCTGATGATGACTACGTATGTCTCATAACTCAGGCCTATGCGGACAGATTTGGAGAACACCCCAGGACCTTATTTGAAATCGAGTCGGAGACGTCCGAATCACCAAAAATCGAGCCCGAGGTTCTCATTGCCGCTGCCAGGCAACGATTAATCGAAAAGATAGCAGTCAATGAAACCAGCCTGCGGCGTCTCGCCCAAAAACGGGCAAAACAAATCAAGGATCACTTGATCCGGAAAGGAGAAATCCCGAACGAACGAGTGTTTATGGTTGAAGTTAAGATCGACCACGCTTCGGATGCTGATATGATACGCACCAATCTTACACTGTCAAGCATTTAGGAAAGCGGCGCTTTTTGCAAGAAATCTTTTACTTCGAATAAGGGACCGTAGTCAGCTTGTTGATTTTAGCCCGGAATTTACCGTAATTGCCATGCCGAAATTTCTTGGCAATCCTGAACTTGATGAAATCAATTCAGAAACTTTTATTCTGGTTAATTTTACAAAAAAAATTATTTTGATATGTGGGACATATTACGGCGGTGAAATTAAAAAGGCCGGTCCGCTTGTATAATAACAGCCTTCAGCCTATCCACCTAAACACTATGAGCAATTTTCTGCCCAGACTCCACAGAATGTTTTGTTTGCAGGAAAACGAGGTTTTCAGATCCTTTATTGAATAATTTTTCAAAATCAGAGTAAATGGACTCCAGTCTGGTCTTTTGTTTTTCCACACAGGGAGGAATAGAAGCCAGGTTTTCTCCTTCAAATGGCTGTTTTTGGGCTATACTTAGACATAGGTTCATGCCTTTTTCTAAATTTTTCTTAAATTCCTTCAAGGTCTTGACTTCCCTGTGCGAATAATCACAAATCTTTACTTGCTTTTCAAAATAGTCAACATACATTTCGATTTCCTTGGCAAACATATGCGGTCGTTCAGCCGGGATCAAAGACTGACCCCTTCCATATATATGATCAACCATTTCTTTTAAAGTATAAATTTTGTTAAACCATGCTATATTTGGCCCGGGGCATATTGACTGGGGAGAATTTTCTTCTTTGGATATCCCCAGGTTAATAAGGGCGCCGTTGCCGAGATGATCACAAAGACAGGTTTTTTGTACAATATTTTTTTTATACTTTTCTTTTTCCGGCTCCGGAAGTACTTGCTTGTTTATTTGTTCCAGCTTCATTTTCTGGTATTGTTTGGATGCCAGACAAATAGGCTGTTTAGTAAATTCAGTATTGGATACAAGGAATTTCTTCGGGCACGCTGAACCTGGATTGCCTTCCGCAGCCTTTTTACAGGTATATATTTCCGACCCTGTTTTGCGTAAATTGTTGAAAGGCACTCCAATAGGGGAGACATCGCTCAAATAGAGATCTTTTTCACCTGACAGTCTTAAAAGCTCAAGAGTAGAGTCGTCAATACAGGTGGTTTCCGGAACCAGTAAAAAAGGACTGCCCCAACCTGTCAGATCCATGCCAAAATCTTCTTTTAGTCTGCGTACTTCTCCATTGTTGCCGATACCGCCCTGGACCGTAATAAGAGGGTTGTTGTTTTGGGCGGATTCAGCATATTCCCAGCCCATTTTCTTGTAATATTTTTTTATAAGCGGTAGAAATTCATCTGCCAGTTTTGCACGTTTTTCTTTAACTTCTTTAAGCGCTGTTGGCAACAAAATTCCATTTGAAGCAAAAGCATGACCACCGCAATTGAGCCCTGACTCAATGCGGAATTCATGAACTTCCAGGCCTTTTTTGGCCAGGAATTTACCTTGTATGAGCGCAGATCGGAAATCGCTCACCTTTAGAATTATTTTCTTTTTGACTTGTCCTGTGTTATCCTTATAAAAGTCTTTGAAGCAGGTCATATAATTGAACAGACGTTGGTTTATTCCGGCTGAAAATACAACAGCGGATTTAAGGCTGCTTTCGGCATAGCCCCTAAGTCCTGTTTTTGCATCGCTGAATTCATCACTTAAAGGCTCTCCATTACTGTCGTAATTAGTACGGTCAACTTTTACCATTAAATTTACGTCAATAGAGCCGGGCCTCATTTTACTTGTCAGTTCTTTCTCCAGATCAGATCTTTTTGATCCTTCTTTTATGTTTAAAAGTTCGTTGTATGCCTTTTTTAAAGTGGATTTTTCAGGCAGTAGATCAAAGTATTTGCTTTTTTCATTATTTTTGAAAAACGGTTGTTTCTTTATTCTGTCCATTTTAATATGTACAATTTC
>JAYEFW010000262.1:0-2512 GCA_034658795.1 Thermodesulfobacteriota bacterium | reverse complement strand
AGCCGTATTTCACATTTCAATATAAAACAACGTTAATATTAATACATTGTATTGTTTATACATTATGATTTTGTAGCGGCAATTAGTCGTAATTAACTACGGCTATTAGGCCGTCTAATCTATGTTGGCCACTAAGCCACCAATGGAGGGAGACCACACGCTATGGGCCTTCTCGAGAAGCTTTTCAGCAAGTATTTGCCAAATCCGGACAGAGACGTTCGTGACTTGAGCAGTGATCGTGTGAGTGACCGCGCAGGCGCCGCTCACCTCCTGAAGCAAGCAGCGGACGAGGGCGATCTTCGCTCTGACCACCTACCCCATGTTGCTCGGGCGTTGCAGCGGCAAGGAGAGTCTTTGATCACGGCGAAGTTTCTTATGGGTATTCTGGCGAAGTTTGAGGACCAGGAATCTGCACGTGCTGGCATTAACGCGTACCTCGCTAACGCCAGTCGGCGTGTGCTTGCAGAGGAACATGCGAGTCTGGCGAAAATGTCCGCAATCCTTGAAATCGAACAGATGCTTGACGTCACTCCGATACACACGGCAGGTGGTCAGTTGCTTGGCCTTGCATTACGCCGCATGGTGCTCGATGGTAACGTCCGCTACTGGTACCGGTTTCGCTGCTTCCGAGTCCTCCGCAGGATTGATGAGTCGTTTCTGGCAGAGTTGGACGACGAGGACCGCGCATTCTTCTCCCAGTGGTCCGACACTTTTCAGACCAACGATGCGCTTCTTCGCTCAACGCTGAAGGCTGTCTCCAAAGTGACACTCAAAGCCGCCGTCGTCGGCATCACTGACGGGCTGATTGATTCACACGTTGGTTCCGACTTTTCGTTCGTTGCGAAGGCAATTAGGGACAATGCGATCAAGGGCAAATCGGTCCCTCTGAGGTTCCAGACCATCCAGCTTTCACAGGGACGAACACTTGAGCTTCCTGACTTCGAATCACTTCCTGACAGCGAGCTGTTCGGTACGATCGAGTCAATTATTGGGGCAGTTGCTGAGTCACTGAGCAGACTACCCCGCTGACCACACATGCTATGAGTTGATCTTGACCAAGGAGAGAGGCCAACAATTTGATGCTCCTGACCACTATTCCGCTGGCGCTCCATAGTGGCAGGAGATCATGTCGTTAGACCATACAAACTGCAGGAGGTATAACAATGAAAAAAATGCTAATTATCCTCGTATTGCTTTTGGCCGTAGCTCCTAAAACATACAGCAGCGAAGACGCCTTCCAACTACGGCCAACTTATCTTCCTAACAAAATCTATCACATTAAGAGTAAAATGGAATCTACAACTATTTCAGATTTGCAGGCAGATGAAAAAACAAGAAAAAAGTTCACCCCACCCGGTGTAAAATTTCCCATGAAAACTAAAGACAACCGAGAATTCCTATGGATTATTGAAACAGGAGAAAAACAAGACGATGGAAGCTTTATGCTAACAGCAAAGCTTGAACAAACCAAGGCAACGAGAGAAATTGATAATAATGTAATTAATCTTCCTGATCCAATGGCAAAAGGTTCAGGAATGGAAATTCGTGCAAAAATATTAGCCGATGGTAATATCGTTATGCAAGAATTTAAAGTTGAGGAAATGGATGCGGCTATGAAAACAATGGCTCGATTGATACTTGACTTAATGAAAGGAATTCAGCCTGAAGAAAAACCACTAAAAGTAGGTGATGAGTTTACCCAGCAGACATTTCAGAAACTTCCAACCGGCGGTGGCCCGCCCCTAGATTTAGAACTCACAACTAAACATAAATTAACCAACATTAAAAATGGTAAAGCCTATTTTAACATAAATCAAAATGCCAGCCTAACATCACCACCCGCAGGATTTAGAGGAAAATTGGATGGGCACGGGAGCGGTACAATGACATACGATATAGGTTTATCTTTCGTAACTTATCGTTGTGTTGATATGAAAATGAATATGTTGGTGGAAACTCCTGCTTTTTGCCTAAAAAACGAGATGACGTCAAAAGAGGAAATAAGAATAGAAATAAGAAATAAGAGATGACGTACACATAGAATGCACAATTTGTAACCGGTCATTGTACGCTTTTCAACTATATGTCAAAACGTTTTTCACGCAAGGGCTTATCCTCAAAAAAGGGGCATCGTGGGTTTCTACGAAAGTGTAGGCTTTATTCTTTTTTTATTTGGTGCATTTGTCCACCTTTGTTTCGTTAAGCCTGCATTAAAAGGTAAAGATACAAAGAGTTACTATATTGGTGAACTTTCCTTTAGATTTAGAGGTCTGTATTACTTCTTTGAACTTTCGGCATATAGAAAAAAATGCATCGAGGAAAATAAATCACTTTTCATTTGGTGGTTATCAATAGCAATCATGATAGTGTTCATATTTTGGCTCCTTGCAGGACTTATAATTCTTTTATATCGTGTTCTATCTGGAGAGATTCCATAATAAGGCCAAGCAAAGTTTGGGGATGTCCGTGAAATTGCGGGAGTTCGGCGGAGTTCGGGACGTCCATTGCATTA
>JAYEFW010000261.1:0-2516 GCA_034658795.1 Thermodesulfobacteriota bacterium | reverse complement strand
CCCCATTTCTAATTAAGCTCTGCCCGTATACTCGGCATCCACATACTGAAAGACGTGTGTTTACCCCGGGAGGTTTTCCATGTGCCACGGGATGCCGCATGCGGAAGAAAATGGCTGAGGGCAGGGCAACCTGTTCTGATCGCATGGAAGAAGTCAGCAGAGGGCACGGTAGCCGCAGGAGAAACGAGCCGTGAACACCACGGAGGACTCACCCCGGCGAAGGCCCGAACGGTCCCCAACCGAATGGTTTGGGTAAATGGTCATGGCTGTCAAAGAGCGTATTCTTGCTGGTATTATGCAGTCCCGCCGCTGGCGGGAAAATGCTGGTAGCGTGCGTTCCCCAAGGCCAGGCAGACCAGATGTTCATTATGTTCATTTGTGTCTGTTTTGACCAGCCGAATCGCCGAGGTACGCGATCCGTATGCCAGGTGGCGTGGGAGGGGCGCTCAGCGATGGGCGTCCCTATCCCGATAACCTTTTTTAAAATTTTAGCTTCTCATGACTGATTGACTTCCGACGCAGTCCGGTTAAAGGCGTTGCGGACACGTTCTTCCATTTGAGAAATTTCTTTATCTGTGAGCTTTTCAAACTTGGCCTTACGCTTGTTCTTTGACAGGCGACCATTATTTTCAACACACAGACGAATAAAAAGGTCGATGAGCCGATCAGGCATATCCACTATTGCTCTTATAGTTAGTTTGGCCTTGTCATAATTGAGAATGTAGTCCAGTTCAGACACAAGCTCATTCTCAATTGTATCCTGAATAAATCCGAATAATCTCTCAGCTATAGCGGTCATGTCGATATACTTGTAGTGCAATAGCGTTTCATTTTTGACCTCCATCCTGCCGTCGCTGTCCAGCTCATAGTCCAGTAGTGGCAACAAATGCTTTGAGAAGAGTTCGAGCGTTTCGTCGTATTCTTTTATTTTGCGCAACATGGTAGCCGAGACCGGAAAGATGAGACCCTTTGGGGTAAAGCGTCTTTTTGCCAGAATGTTATGAATCAAAAAACGATGGATGCGTCCATTGCCGTCATCAAACGGATGCATAAAGACAAAACCAAATGTGATTGCCGTGGCAACCACGACAGGATGAACTTCGGAAGACATCATGCGTTTATACGCGTCGAACATGCCTTCCATGAGCATCGGAATATCTTCCGGCTTGGGCGCAACAAAATATACCAGTTCATTACCGAAACTGACTGTTTGACCGACGTAGTTTTGATCCGCACGAAAGTCGTTGTTGGCAAAACGTTCATCAACTATTGCCCGCTGAAGCTCTATCAACGATAGTTTGTCAAAAAACTCTCGATCCTCTGCCAATCTAAGCAATTCAACAAATCGTGCCGCTCGTTTCTGATCTGGTGTCGCGCGCTCAATCTCAAATGAAGACTTTGTTTCCCTGGTGTATAAATAAGAAACTGCTCGCAACAGGATTTTTTCCGGATAGCTTTCAACTACTTCCATCCCTTTCTTGTCTATCTGAAGGTCTATGTAATTACTCAAATTGTCAGTTCGTCGAATCATGGGGCAGAAGCGCTGATTTCCCAAGAGATTATCAGTAACTTTTTGCCGACGGTGCGGGATACCTTTGCAGGTGTAATATTTGTCTTGATCGAGGAGATCAACGTAATTGGTTGTCTTGGACGGCTGCAAGTCGAGTTCCTTGCCCATAAGATACTCGTATAGGAACCAGATTTTTCGGGCATACTTCCCTGCCGGGGTTTTCTTAATGAAATGTTCTATATCCTTGTGATCTAGCACCAGGAAAAGAGCGTTAAGGATTTCCAAGTTTATTCCTTCAAACTTTAGGGCAAATATCAAATGATCCTTCAAGCTGTCGCCCGGATCATATCTCTTAGTGTAGATCTCAGTTCTCCGGTAGTCGTCTATGACCGTCTTGCGTCTCCCTTTTTCGGCGATGAATGACTTAACATAGTGCGGTATAACATCAAGGGAATACCGGCAAACTAATTCGCTGTAACCGACTTGCCTAAGACCTTTGGCTGGGTTGATTTCTATATTATTCACTAACTTACCGTTGTAGAAAATGTTTTACCGTAGAAAAAAGTATCCAATTTGTATTTATTGTAGCAAAAAGCATTTCATTTGCAAGAATTTTAATCGACAAGCTATTATTATTCGGATTCGTGGAAAAACGCATTTTGTGGCCGAAAGGTACCTTTATTAAGCACAATATGTTTACAAACATATTTTATCGTTAAGGCTTAAGGGATATCCTATATCCTCTTATTTCCGGCTACATAGGCGCTCCTGGATTCCCGTTTCCGCGGGAATGACGGTCATCTTTGCGATATTATATAGATGACAGGACATTAGAAAACATCCCCCTAATGCAGCCGTTCTATGAAATCCTTCATGGGCAGAACGTCTATGCCGTCAAAATGATATGCTCTTTTGCCTGTGTAAATACCAATCAATCCCCATAAAGATGAAGAGAGTATAAATTATTCGGCTCTTAATGCTTCAACGGGATTTAAGCCTGCTGCGC
>JAYEFW010000260.1:0-2517 GCA_034658795.1 Thermodesulfobacteriota bacterium | reverse complement strand
AAAAGCTTTATACGATACCCGGAACTTTAATAAGGCCAACATCCGACCGGTTGCGCGAGTCAATATTTAACATACTCTCTTGCGTGGTTAAAGAGGCGGTTGTTCTGGATCTGTTTGCCGGAACCGGAGCGCTCGGTATTGAGGCATTGAGTCGCGGGGCAGACTCCGCGGTATTTATAGACAATAACAAGAAGGCCTTGTCCGTAGTTGAACGCAACATACAATCATGCGCAGTTGACAACATGTCCCAAATTATCAGATGGAATATAGTTAAGAATTTAAACTGCATAAAGTCAGTTGATTCAAAATTTAATCTTGTTTTTATGGATCCTCCTTATAATAAGGGCATGATAAAACCGACGCTGATTAATCTTCACGACAGCGGGTCTCTTGGAAAGGATGCCTGTGTTATCGTTGAGCATAGTCGTTTTGAGCCTGTTCCGGAAGATTGCAAGCGGTTTGAACTTACAGATCAAAGAAAATATGGGAAAACGCTCATTTCATTTATTAAACCTAAGCACAATTTAGGCTAAATCAAAGGATTGAGAATCAATGGAAAAAACAGCCATATATCCTGGTTCATTTGACCCTGTTACAAACGGCCATGTAGATATTGTAGAAAGAGGCCTTAACATCTTTGACAAAATTATTGTAGCAATATTGCGTAATCCGGCAAAAGAGGCTTTGTTTACTGTTGAAGAGCGGAAGGAAATGATAGAAACAAGCTTAAACAGAAATTCTAACGTTGAAATAGATGTTTTTGATGGGCTGCTTGTCGATTATGCAAAAAAGAGGAACGCCGTCGCAATTTTGCGCGGAATGCGGGCCGTGTCTGATTTTGAATATGAGTTTCAACTGGCTCTGATGAACCGCAAGCTTAACAGGGAAATTCAAACTGTTTTCCTTATGACCGGCCTCAGGTGGATTTTTATCAGTTCATCCATAATAAAAGAAGCCGCAAGCTTTGGCGGCAACATCAATGGCATGGTGCCTCCAGTAGTAAGCCGGAAATTAAAAGAGAAATTCGGTTTCATCTCTTCTGCCGATAAATAGCCATGTAAGGAAGCAACCGAGGATGAAAAAATGACTATCGCTCTTTCAAAAAATGCAATGTTTGTATTGGAAAAGAGGTATCTGAAGAAAGACAGCAATGGAAATATTGTTGAGACACCAGAGGAGCTGTTTGCAAGGGTAGCGAAGAGCATTGCCGCTGCAGATAAGATATTTGATTCTAAAGCCGACGTTAATAAGACTGAAAAAATTTTTATGCAGTTGTTGACCAACCTGTGGTTTATACCCAACTCTCCAACCCTAATGAATGCAGGAAGGCGCCTCGGACAGTTGGCTGCTTGTTTTGTTCTTCCTGTGGAAGATTCAATTGAGAGCGTTTTTGAAACATTGAAACATACTGCCATGATTCATAAAAGCGGGGGTGGTACTGGGTTTTCATTTTCTCGTCTCCGTCCGGAAAAAGATGTTGTTTTATCTACAGCAGGAATTTCGAGCGGTCCCATTTCATTTATGAATGTTTTTGATGTTGCAACCGAGACCGTCAAGCAGGGTGGTACCCGAAGAGGTGCTAATATGGGTGTTCTCAGGGTGGACCACCCGGACATAGAAGCCTTTATTGAGTCAAAAAACGATCCTGGCAGATTAAACAATTTCAATATATCGGTTGCTCTGGACAAAACATTCATGGATTCGCTTGAAAAAGATTCAGATTATGATCTTATCAATCCGCGGACAGGCCTGGTTGTTAAGCGCATTTCCGCCAGACAGATATTTGACAAGATAGTTGGTTCAGCATGGCAAACCGGAGAGCCGGGAATAATATTTATTGATCGTATAAATGAAAATAATCCCACTCCTCTTCTGGGAGAAATTGAGGCAACAAATCCTTGCGGAGAACAGCCGCTTTTGCCTTACGAGTCATGTACACTGGGCTCAATTAATCTTTCAAATATGGTAACCGGCAACACCGTTAACAAGAAGCGGCTTAAAAAAACCGTTCATTCGGCAGTTCATTTTCTTGATAATGTCATAGAGGCAAATAAATATCCTCTCTTACGCATCGAGAAAATGAGCAAAAGTACAAGAAAGATAGGGCTTGGTGTGATGGGATTTGCCGACATGTTGATAAAACTGGGAATTCCCTATGATTCAGATGAGGCGGTTTCACAGGCCGAAGACATTATGTCTTTTATATCACAGGAATCAAGAGAGGCTTCTGCTGCCCTGGCTGAAAAGCGTGGAAATTTTCCTTATTACAAAGAAAGCGCCTTTGATAATCCTTCAACTCCATATATGAGAAATGCTACAACAACAACCATTGCACCAACAGGTACAATAAGTATTGTTGCCGGCACCTCCAGCGGCATTGAGCCGGTTTTCGCAGTAGCATATGTAAGGCGAGTGCTGGATGGAAAATCACTTCACGAGATGCATCCTTTGTTTATTAAAAAGGCCAAAGCCGAAGGATTTTACAGCAAGGAGTTTGCTGAAGAAACCGCCATGACC
>JAYEFW010000259.1:8948-10828 GCA_034658795.1 Thermodesulfobacteriota bacterium | reverse complement strand
TAAACCCGGTTAAATGGCTTGCCAATGTTAGTGGTATAGCCTTGGTTATCGGTAGTATCCTGATGATAAAAAACCGATTGGCCAAAACTACTCAGTCAACCAGTTATAAAGACTGGTACCTTTTAGGACTAGTTCTTGGTCTTGGTTTGACTGGAATGCTTACCGAAATGACCAGGCTTGCAGGAGCCGCCAACCTTTCATATTTTATGTATTTTATACATCTTGTATTTGTATTCAACCTGTTCGCATTCCTGCCATTTTCAAAGCTGGCCCATATAGTTTACAGAACAGTTGCTATGGCGTATGCAGAGTATGCAAATAGATAATATATAACAGCATTTAGTTAATGTAAAAACATAGTGATTTATTTTATTAATGAATTAATTTTAATAAGGAGAGAAAATCTATGTCAAAATTAGTAGCACCACATGGAGGAAAAGGCTTAGTTTGTTGCTTACTGGAAGGAAGTGAACTGGAAGCAGAGAAGGCAAAGGCAAAAACTTTGAAAACCATCACCATTTCAGGTCGTGAAAACGGCGATCTTATTATGATGGGTATCGGCGGGTTCAGCCCGTTAAATGGTTTTATGCCTAAGGCTGACTGGAAGGGTGTTTGCGAGAACTTTTTGATGACCGATGGCACATTCTGGCCTGTGCCCGTGACTCTGTCAGCATCTAAGGAAGATGCCGACAGCATAAATGAAGGCGATGAAATTGCCCTTCAGAATGCTGATGGAGAGATCATGGCCACTATGAAGGTCACCGAAAAATATGAGATGACCGAGGCTGATAAAAAATGGGAATGCGAAAAGGTTTACAAGGGCAAAGGTGAAGAATCCGAAGGCGATAACTTCTGGAAAATTGCCCCTGAAGATCATCCCGGCGTTATCATGGTTATGAATCAGAAAGATGTCAATTTAGCCGGTCCTGTTAAGGTATTGAGTGAAGGTGATTTCCCGCAAAGGTTCCCTGGAACCTATATGACCCCAGCACAATCACGCGCTCATTTTGAAGAAAGAGGCTGGAGCAAGGTCGCAGCGTTACAGCTCAGGAACCCTATGCACAGGTCTCATGAGTTCTTGGCAAAAATTGCCTGTGAGGTTTGTGACGGTGTGTTCATTCACTCCCTGGTTGGATCTTTGAAACCTGGCGATATCCCGGCTGAAGTCCGCATCGAATGCATCAATAAGCTTATTGACGGTTATTTTGTTAAAGAGCATATCCTTCAGGGCGGATATCCTCTTGACATGCGCTATGCCGGCCCGAGAGAAGCTCTTCTCCATGCAACCTTCAGGCAGAACTACGGCGTTAATCGGATGATCATAGGCCGCGATCATGCAGGCGTTGGCGACTTCTATGGTCTGTTTGATGCACAGGATATTTTTGATGAGATCCCCATGCCGGATGATCCTGGGAAAAGACTTCTTTGCCAGCCATTAAAGATCGACTGGACATTCTACTGCTTCAAGTGCGACGGTATGGCATCTCTCAGAACTTGCCCGCATGGCAAGGAAGATCGTGTTGTCCTTTCCGGAACAAAGCTTCGCAAGGCGCTTTCAGAGGGTGCAGATATTCCTGATCACTTTGGACGCGATGAGGTCCTCGTT
Organism: Thermodesulfobacteriota bacterium; assembly: GCA_034658795.1. Taxonomy (GTDB): domain Bacteria; phylum Desulfobacterota; class Desulfobacteria; order Desulfobacterales; family ETH-SRB1; genus B13-G4. The sequence goes on along the minus strand of JAYEFW010000259.1, from coordinate 9,222 downwards.
ATTCTGCGCAAATACTATGAAGGCCTGACCGAGAAGGTTGAGGTCAAGATGCAGAGTCATGCTGAGGCTACTACAATGAAATAATAGATTAATTCCAGAATAGTATTTTAAATAAAAAAGGAGACAGCTTTTGCTGTCTCCTTTTTTTTATAAAATTGGCGGAGAGAGAGGGATTCGAACCCTCGGTGGAGCTTTCACCCCACACTCGCTTAGCAGGCGAGCGCCTTCAGCCAGCTCGGCCATCTCTCCGAATTGCTTAAACCTAAATTGAGCG
>JAYEFW010000259.1:0-8848 GCA_034658795.1 Thermodesulfobacteriota bacterium | reverse complement strand
GCGGAGGGAGTAGGATTTGAACCCACGGAGCTTTGACACTCAACGGTTTTCAAGACCGCCGCCTTAAACCACTCGGCCATCCCTCCACATAAAAAAAATTAAATATCATTTTGCAGAATTCAGGTCAATATTTTTTATTGATGATAATTAGCTATAGCTTGTTGACTTCTTTGTTTTATTGTGATTTCCAAAAAAAAAAATGAAATTTGAGATAGCAATTTAGGTTATACCAGAGAGCTTGAGGAGAATAAGTCATGAAACAAAAATATCTTATTTTGAACAACGATGACCAAAAAGAGTTGATAATCAGAGAATTTGCGGAATTAGATGATAAAGAAGCATTATTGTTGCTCGGAGAGCAAAAATATGATGTTATGGATATTAAATCCGCTATAAAAGAAAGAAAGAAAGAACTAATTTCTGTATTGAGAACCAAAAATTTATATTTTCCATGTTTATATGCTAATGAAATAGCTGAGTCGGTTATTTCAATGTTCAAGGAAAAAAAGCAATCCATTGAGCTTTTGTTTGATGATATTGATTTATTAACAAAGAAAATAACTAAGCCAGAGCCTCTTAAAGATATAGAAAAAGAATCAAATGAGATTGATGAGCTGCTTGATGATGATTTTGAAGAAGAACTTGATAATGATTTAATTGCAAAAAAACCGTTAATTATAGAGGATGATAAATCCATTGATATTGATGGATAAAGATTGAAAATTTTATTCAGTCCTTTACCCACTTGGCATCGGTAGGAATTAAGGATACGAAACTTGAGTATTTAATTCCCGGGAAAGGATCAACTAAATTGAGCGATTTCTGACTCGATCTGCACCGATTCCATGCGCATCAACGGTTTGCAAAAATCCTCGACATATCCACAGGTACGCCTCCGGTTTTCGTCCCGCCCCAGGCAGGACTGCATCAAGATCTCGGCACATTTCTTCGCAAAAAATCGCTCAACTTGGGTTAAAAGGATAAATAATGAAGAAAGAGCATAAATCTGCAAATCTTTTTAGCAGACTATGGAAATTTTTTGCATCTATTAGACTTACTGTTTTTCTTTTGCTGTCATTAGCTGCAACTTCTATAATCGGAACAGTTATTCCCCAGAATCAAAGCCCTGCGGATTACTTCCATAATTATGGAGAATTTTTTTATAATTTTTTTTCAGCTTTAAACATTTTTGATATGTACCATTCCTGGTGGTTTCAGCTTTTGCTTCTTATGCTGACAATTAATGTTATTGTTTGTTCTTTCAACAGGTTGTCGACAACATGGAAGATAGTATTTGTCAAAATTCCGCCATTTAATATTTCAAAATTCAGAAGACTGTCTGATAAAGAAGAATTTACATCTAAACGTCAACTTGAAGACTTGAGAAATAAGTACGAACAGGCTGCGTCTAAAAAATATGGTTATTACAGGGCAGGGCAGACAGATAAAGGATTCTGTATTTTTGCCGAGAAAGGACGCTGGACGCGTCTGGGAGTTTATGCTGTACATCTCAGCGTTATTCTACTTTTACTCGGCGGACTGATAGGTTCTATCTTTGGATTTGAGGGGTTTGTCAATATTCCGGAAGGAGAAACAGTAAATAGCATTATATTAAGAAAGACCGATCAAATACATAATTTAGATTTTGCAATACGATGTGATAATTTTAGTGTGAGCTTTTATGAAACAGGAGCACCAAAAGAATTTCGTTCAACCTTATCAATTATAGAAGATGGAAGATCTGTTTTACAGAAGGATATTATTGTTAATGATCCTCTTCGATATAAGGGAATAAATTTATTCCAGGCAAATTATGGGATGCTTTCTCCAGAGGAAATTACGCTGAATATCATGAGCCGGGAAACTGGTATGGTATATAAGAAAAAGACAAAGATAGGGATGCCAATTGTACTTCCTGAGGGTGCGGGGACTTTTGTTATCAAAGAACACAGGAATTCATTTATTTATAAAGGTATTGCTCTTGGTAAAACTTTTCTAGGGATTCATAACGGAAAAGACGGAAGTTCTATTGATATAATGCTGCCTTTAAATTTTGCCGGCTTTGACAAGATGAGAAAAGGAGAACTGAATTTTTCGGTAGCTGATTACGATAATAGATATTATACCGGGCTTCAGGTGACACGTGATCCGGGAGTTCTGGTTGTTTATTCAGGATTTGTAGTAATGATTATTGGGTGTTTTGTTACTTTTTTCATGTCACATCAGAGGCTATGTGTTGAAGTTGTAAAAAACGGTAATAAAACCAAGGTGATGGTGGTAGGTACTGCAAATAAGAACAAATTGGGAATGCAGGCCAGAGTAAAAAACTTTTCACGGAATCTTGCAAAATTATAGCGTAAAAAATTAAAAAACTGGTAAAAGTTCACCACGGAACGACACGGAGTTTCACTGAAAACTGAAAACAATGAAGTAAGTGTAACTACCCATGTTCACGATTAGAGAGCGATAAAAATTGAACGAGGCAACCAACCGTGAACCTAACAACCTGAACAGTTACGAGAATTCAGTGTATTTCCGTGAAAATCCGTGGTGAACTATTACAAAAACTGATTCAAGAATTGAGATCAATATCAAATGTTCTTCAATCATTACAAAATTCATTAAAAAACCGTGAACTGTAAACGGCTACACCAAATGTAAGGACATAAATTATGGATAGTTCAAATTTGTTATCGATTGTAACATTTGTTTACGGGTTTGCAGCAGTATTATATATCGCTGCATGGATCTTCAAAAAAAAGCTTCCTGGCTTGCTGGCAACGTGGACAGCTTTATTAGGGGCTATGGGTAACGCTGCCGGCATTATTATGCGATGGGTTGAATCTTATAAGCTTGGGATTGGGCATGCGCCCTTGTCTAATATGTATGAATCCCTGGTTTTTTTTTCCTGTAGCATAGCGGTCATTTATCTTGTAATTGAACGAACTTACAAAAATCGAATACTAGGGGTATTTGCAATGCCCCTGGTGTTCCTTTCTATAGCTTATGCTTCCCTTTCTCCCAATGTAAACGATCGAATACAACCTTTAATTCCTGCGTTGAAAAGCAACTGGCTTATTGCTCATGTCATGACATGTTTTTTTGGTTATGCTGCTTTTGCGATAGCTTTTGGCATAAGCTTGATGTACCTTCTGGCGTGTGGAGATAAAAAGGGGAAAGGCTATTTGCTTTCACATTTCCCCAAGCCGGCGTTTCTGGACAATTTGACACATCAAATGGTAACATTCGGTTTTTTATTTCTGTCTATTGGAATAATAACAGGAGCCGTTTGGGCCAACTCCGCCTGGGGGAGCTACTGGTCGTGGGATCCTAAAGAAACATGGTCTTTAATTACCTGGTTTATTTATGCAACATTATTGCATGCCAGATTGATGCGGGGTTGGTATGGTAAAAGAATCGCATATGTTTCTATTATAGGTTTTATGGCCGTTCTTTTCACTTATTTTGGTGTGAATCTTCTGCCTGGCCTGCACAGTTATGCCCAGTGATGGAAAAAACTTTATCGAACACCATCAATTTTACTTGACAAAAATGAAATCTAAAGGTAAAGAAATAAGTATTATTTGTTCTATTAACATCTTTACCAGTGCATTTAAACATCAACCAAGCTTGACGGAGTTTTCATGAGTACACAAGATGATAAAGCTAAAGAAGTTTCCGCTGATGGGGCTGCTGGACCAATTATTCTTTTTTTCATTTTAGGACTTGCTGCAAGTCTTGTATTTGGATGGATAATATTCCCGAAGCTTCTCTATTCCCAGAAAAAACAGCCGATAGATTTTAACCATGTACTTCATGTTGAAGCTGTTGAAGAGGGATGTGAAAGCTGCCATTTCTTTCGTGAGGATGGAAGTTTCTCCGGGATTCCAAAACTTGAGCAGTGCGTCGATTGCCATGAGGAACCCCAGGGAGAGGATCCTAATGAAATAAAGTTTGTTGAGGATTATGTGGCAAATGGAAGAGAGGTTCCATGGCTGGTATATGCAAGACAGCCGGACTGCGTATTCTTTTCACATGCAGCGCATGTCAAAAAGGGGGAGATGGATTGCGGTACCTGCCACGGGCACATTGGCGAATCCGAACATTCAAGAGTTTATGAAGAAAACAGAATTACAGGTTACAGCCGGGACATATGGGGAAAAAATATATCGGGTTTAAAGAAACATACATGGGAGCGCATGAAGATGGATGATTGCGCTGAATGCCATACTACAAAAGAGATCAAAACAGATGTCGAGACACTTCCATGGCCGATAAACTGGCTCCCGCGACCTTATGAAAAACAGACCGGCAATCAAGCAAGAGTTAAGACAGTAAAAGAGGCATGTTTTGTATGCCATAAGTAAATAAACTTTAAAGCCGATTAGCTTAAGAGCCATACATTTTTAAGGGGTAGAATCTATGAAAATAGGCAGAAGAAGTTTCTTGTCATTTGTAATTGGTGGTGCGGCTGGTACAGCTATTACACCATTACCATGGAAGCTGATGGATGATTCATCTATATGGTCGCAAAATTGGCCGTGGACTCCTGTTCCGCCGGATGGTGAATACAGTCAAAGTAATTCAGTTTGCACACTCTGCCCCGGTGGCTGCGGTATTACTGTGCGCAAAGTTGATGACCGGGTTGTTAAGATAGAAGGCATGAAAGGACATCCGGTAAACGATGGCGGTTTATGCCTTATGGGTTTATCGGGCCTTCAGTTGCTTTATGGTCCCACGCGAGTAAAAACTCCATTAAAAAGAGTGGGGAAAAGAGGCGAAGGAAAGTGGGAAAAAATATCCTGGGATGAAGCTATCTCAGAGGTTGCAAAAAAACTTGCTGATATTAGATCAAACGGCGGATCTCATACAGTTGGCTCTATTGTGGACTCAGAAAACGGGACAGTCCCTAATCTTTTTAAAAGATTTCTGACAACATATGGCTCTCCTAATTTTATGACTATGCCCTCCATTCAAGACTCATACGCGATGACTTTGCAAGTTATGCAGGGTGTAAGTGCTCAAGTTGGATTTGATGCAGAAAATGCCGACTTTATATTAAGCTTCGGTAGCGGGATAATTGATGGATGGGGCTCGCCTGTGCGTATGTTTAAGGCCAACAGCGCCTGGAAAGCCAATGGCAAAAAAGTGGTACAGATTGAACCTCGTCTGTCAAATACAGCGGCAAAATCCGATAAATGGATTCCAATAAATCCTGGTACTGAAGCAGCTTTGGCATTAGGCCTTGCGAATATTATCATAAGCAACTCGTTAGATTCCAAAAAAATTAGTCAGTCAACCGGTTTTGACTCATTCAAGAAGCTGGTCCAAAACGAGTACGGCACCGATAAAGTATCAAAAATAACAGGGATAAACAGCGCCACCATAGTATCATTGGCTAAGAATTTTGCCCGAGCTTCAAAACCTTTGGCAATTTGCGGCAAAGGGCAGGGAAGCATACCCGGCAGCCTTAATGAATTTATGGCAGTGCATGCTTTAAATGCTCTTGTAGGAAATATAAATAAAGAAGGTGGTGTTTGGGCTGTAACCGATACCGAATATATTAATTGGCCTAAGCCTGAAATGGACAGCATTGCAGAAAACGGTATGCAAAAAGAGCGTATAGATGGAGCAGGCAGTGAATATCCGCATACAAAATCTCTGTTAAATCGTTTGGCCGAGGTTATTAATTCCGGGGATGGATCTCTTGAGGCACTTTTTGTCTCAGGTGCAAATCCTCTGTATTCAATGCCTGGCAGTAAAGCAATTAAGAATGCATTTGATAACATACCGTTTATTGTAAGTTTTTCATCATACATGGATGAAACCGCCAGTAATGCCGATTTAATTTTGCCTAATCATGTTTACCTGGAACGCTATGAGGATGTAACCACGCCGGCCGGGTTGTCTAAGCCCATTGTCGGCCTTACAAGGCCTGTGGTAAAACCCCAGTTTAACACAAAGCATGTTGGCGATGTTGTAATGCTTATAGCAAAAGCACTGGGAGGTGGAATGGCCGATGCTTTTTCATGGGAGAGCTATGAGGCCTGCCTTAAAGAAACATTAGGCGTTAAATGGGATATTTTGGTGGAAAAGGGATTCGAATTCAATGGTGACAAATGTGTATTGGAAGGCGATTTCAATTTTTATCCTGACGCCATGAAATCACTTTCCGACTTTAGTCCGGTAAGCATTGAAGGCAGTGCAATTTCGTATCCTCTTTTACTCATACCATATGATACCATCAGACTTGCAAATGGTTATATTGGCGATCCACCCTTTGCAATAAAGACAGTTGAGGACACAGTCCTTAAAGGTAAAAATTCATGTGTTGAGATAAATCCAAAGACAGGTAAAGAGCTTGGCCTGACTGAAGGTAGATATGCATCTTTACTTACTCCTAGGGGTAAAGCAAAGGTTAAGGTGCATCTTTATGAAGGAATTATGCCCGGTATAGTTGCTTTGCCAAGAGGACTGGGGCATACCGCCTATGATAACTACCTCGCTGGTAAGGGATGTAATTTTAACGAACTCATCGGTTCGACAGAAGATCCGGTATCCGGTTTTGATGAAGCTTGGGGAATAAGGGCTAGGCTGACCAAAGTATAACTTGAATATGAGGTTTTGATGAAAGAAGAAGGCAAACACAAAAAAGCCAAAAAGTATGGAATGGTCATAAACCTGGACGAGTGCACTGGTTGCGGAGCCTGCATGGTTGCTTGTATGGCTGAGAATAATGTGCCGTTCAAGGAGGATGAATCTAACAAACTGGACAGCATTGCATGGATGCGAGTCTATAAACTGACAAATGGAAAACCCTATCCTGAAGCTGAAATTTGTTATCTTCCTAGACCATGTATGCATTGTGAGGGAGAACATGGACATGCACCATGTGTGTCTGTTTGTCCGGCAACCGCAACAGACTATAACCATGAGACCGGGATTGTAAGCCAGATTTATACCCGTTGCTTTGGGTGCAGATATTGTATGGTTGCATGCCCGTATCATGCACGTTATTTTAACTGGTGGGATCCGGTGTGGCCGGAGGAATCGACTAAATATCTTAGTCCTAATGTTTCACCTCGAATGAGAGGTGTTGTAGAAAAATGCAGTTTTTGTTTCCACAGATATCAATTAGCAATGGACAAAGCATATCTCGAAGGACGGACAGTGCTTGAAGAGGATGAATATCAGACCTCTTGTGCTCAGGCGTGTCCTGCCGGTGCCATTACATTTGGTGATCTAAATAATCCGGAGCATAAGGTGCATCAACTGGCCAAGCCTGATAATAAGCATGGTGGACGACCAGGGAATCCCAATGTTTTTCGGCTTCTTGAAAGACTTGGCACAAATCCCAAAGTTTATTATATGTCAAGCCGTGAATGGGTAAGGCAAGCAGGTGATAATTATATTAATAATGAAGATCTTGCAAAAAATTATCGCCACTAAAATCAGAAACAATAGATAAAAAATTTGTTAAAGAATTACTAACTGCGAATTTTGAGGAGTACATAACTTATGGATTCAGCATTAATACCCGAGGGAGTTAAACGCTGTTCATTTGGGAAATTTGCTATAGGAATCATTTTAGTCGGTGGCGTACTGTTGTGGGGTGTTTACGCTATGCTGCTTATCTGGTTAAAGGGACTTAATCAGACAAATATGAATGATTACTATGGATTTGCATTATGGATATGGGCTGACCTTGGGGTTATTGCCCTAGGCGGCGGAGCTTTTTTTACGGGATTTTTAAGATATGTTATTGGAAAGGATGAGCTGAAGAATATTATTAACTGCGCCGTTCTTATCGGGTTTATATGTTACAGCTCCGCACTTTTAATTCTTGCAATAGATGTTGGACAGCCCTTGAGGAGCTGGTTTATATTCTGGCATGCTAATGTCCACTCAATGTTGACGGAAGTGGCATTTTGTCTTTCATGTTATTTTGCAGTTCTTATTATCGAATATATACCGCTTATTCTTGAAAACCGTCAGATTAATAAAGTTCCATTCCTTCATAATCTTGCACACAATATGCACGAGGTAATGGTAATATTTGCAGCAACCGGTGCTTTTCTTTCCTTTTTCCATCAGGGATCACTTGGCGGAACCCCGGCAGTTCTTTATGGGCGTCCATTTTCTTTCAGAGAAGGGGTGTTTATCTGGCCGTGGACATTCTTTCTCTTTACCTGGTCGGCAGCAGCCTATGGACCGTGCTTTACACTATTTGTGACAAGGCTGACTGAAAAAATTACAAAAAAGAAGCTGGTCAAGCAAAATGTTATAGATCTGCTGGCCAAGATATCCGGCTGGACTATGGGGACATACGTTATTGCAAAAATTATTGATACCTGGTACTGGGCTACGGTTACAGCTCCTGCCAGAGGTTTTAATCTAATTGATTTTTATTCCAATAATCCTTTTTATGGAATCTGGATTCTTATAGCTGAGATAGTAGTCTGTGGAATTGTGCCGGCTTTGATACTCCTTACACCTAAGGGGCGAAATAATTCTACGTTGCTGTTTACAGCAGTATCGCTGGCCTGTCTCGGTGTTTTACTTAATCGCTGGGTAATGGTGTTGCAGGTAATGGCGATTCCTGTTATGACTTTTGAAACTTGGGTCATGTATATTCCTAGCTGGCAGGAAGTTGCAACAACCGTTCTTCCTGTAGCGTACGGTATTATTCTGGTTATGATATCATTCCGTTATTTACCTATATTCCCCCAAGAACGGGAATTGAATCCTTAGGAGGTTAAAATATGTTTCCGTTTTCATTTGAATGGATTTGGGATGTTGGTCATATGGTATTCATGGGTGGATTGTGGTATGCGTTAACAATTATAGG
>JAYEFW010000258.1:8397-10837 GCA_034658795.1 Thermodesulfobacteriota bacterium | reverse complement strand
AGAGGTGTTTCATGAAAACTTGGATACGCTGGCAGGGTCTTTTTGCCTTTTTAGGCATCACAGTTGTTATTTCCATTTTATGGTTTTTTTTAGTAGATGGTTTTATAGAAAGACTGATTGAGGAATACGGCACAAAAGCTCTTGGCGCAAAAGTAGAAATAGATGAGACAGATTTATCTATTTTACCCGCAGGCCTGGAGATTATTGGGCTTCAACTAACAAATCCCGATAAACCAATGGAAAATGCCGTGGAAATTTCCAGGATGATTTTATCGCTTGATGCCATGAACTTGCTTCGCAGAAAAATTATTATAGATGAAATGGGTGTAGAAGGAATTCAATTTAATACACCACGCAAGGTATCGGGAGCTGTTGTGTCCGAATCGGATATCTCACCGGCAATTTCTTTAAAATCTTCTAAAAAAATGAAGTTTTCTGAAATCGTAATGCCCGATATTGAGAAACTCGACGTTGAAGAAATTTTAAAGAATGAGGAACTGGAAAGCATAAAGATGCTCGAATCAATACAGAATGATATCGAGGCAGAAAAGAAAAGATGGGAAAAACAGCTTGATGAGCTTCTTGATGAGAAGAAGTATGCCGAATACAAAAAACAAATTAAAAATATAACATCGAAGAAAAAAATAACTTTTGAAGGGCTCCTTAGTTCAGCGGGAGATATAGCCGACATTCAACAAGAAGTACAAAAAGACCTTGATAGTATAAAACAGGCACGTCACGAATTTGAAAAATCGTTTTCATCTTTTAAAAATCGTATAGACCTGGCATCAAAAGCGCCCATGAGAGATGTGGAACGTCTGAAACAAAAATATACTTTATCACCGCAAAATCTTTCAAATTTTACTCAATTGCTCTTTGGGAAAAACGTATCAGAATGGATGGAAAAAGCATTATACTGTTATAATAAAATTCAGCCCTGCTTAGAAAAAAAGACTGTACAAAAAGAAAAAGGGAAAGAAGTAGTCAAACCGATCAGGGGCAGAGGAGTAAATATCCGCTTTAAGGAATATGAGCTGCTGCCTGATTTTCTCATACGACAGACACAAGCTGAACTGCAACTCAGATCAGGCGATATAAAAGGCTTGATTAATAATATAACTCCTGATCAGCATATTATGGGGGTTCCTCTTACATTTGAGTTTTCAGGTAATAATATGAAGGGCATGAAATCCGTTAAAATCAAGGGCATATTTGACCACATCGAAGCTGCACAGTCCAAAGACAACATTTATTCTCTTATAAAGGGATATGATGTTGATAATTTAGCACTGTCTGATGAATCAAAATTACCTTTAAAAATAAATAAAGCATCTGCTGATCTCGAAATGATGGCAATCCTGAAAGGTGATAATATTTCTGCAAACATAATCGCAAATTTGCAATCAGTAAAAATATCTTCAAATAACAAAGATCAAGCCGGCGCTATTGCAAATACCATTGCATCTGCATTATCAGATGTATCAAAATTTTCCGCCAGGGCAGATATAAACGGAACACTTGATGATTACAAAATTAATATCACATCAGATCTTGATAGCATTCTTAAAAATGCTCTTGAAAAGGTAATACACAAAGAAACGGAAAAACTTGAAAATAAGCTGAAAAATACAATCATGGCCAAGGTTGACGATCATTTGAATCAGACGAATAACAGTCTGAGGAATTTTGGAATAATTAAAGATGAGCTTAACAAGCGTTTAAATTTGGGAGATAGGCTGTTAGGGGATTTTAAGCTCCGCTTTTAACCATTGCTCTTGCGAGTAATAAATCTTCTTTGGTTGTAATTTTAACGTTGCACCTGCTGCCCGTGACAACCCTTACCTTTATTCCAAGTTGTTCTACTAACATGGCATCGTCTGTACCGTTAATCCCGGTACGTATGGCATTTTCATGTGCTCTTCTTATCAAGTTATATTTAAAAGCCTGAGGAGTCTGCGCAAGCCATATTGTATTTCTTTCAATTGTATTCTCAATAAATCCTGAGTTGTTAACTCTTTTTAGAGTATCATATGCAGGTATGCCGAATATGCAGGCGTCATAATCAGTTGCACATGTTATACATTCTGTTAACTGTTCAGAGCGAATAAACGGACGTACGCCATCATGGATAACTACAATGCTATCATCTATAATATTATCAATTGCCAGAAGACCGTTATAAACCGAATCCTGACGTTCAGCGCCGCCAGGTACAAGGCTTACCTTTTTTTGAAAATTCTGTTGATTGAGTATGTTCTCATTACAAAACACAAAATCTTCTTCAGGAACGACAAGAAAGATTTCGTCTATAATATTACATTCATCAAATACCTCAATTGTGTGGCTTATAAGCGGACGGTTATCAAGCAATAAATACTGCTTGCGCACGTTATCGTCCATCCTTATACCCTTGCCTGCGGCAACTATTATTGCTGATACC
>JAYEFW010000258.1:3558-8297 GCA_034658795.1 Thermodesulfobacteriota bacterium | reverse complement strand
CTATTTCAAATAACCAAGCTCTTTTGGAAGAGGTATGCCTTTTCCCATTGTATCCTCACCGTAATTGACACTGGTAAGAATTTTAATATCTTTTAACGCACGAACATCTCCTTCAAATTTTACCTCAGTTATATTTTCTTTCTGAATCTTCCCTCCTGCCCACTGTATATCAAGAACGCTGCTTGCATCAAATCTGTCTTCTCCAACACAAAGTTCCACTTGACCGCCATAATATCGAACAATTTTGGCAACCATAAGACTGGGCCTGCTGTGGAAACCCAGTTTAACTGGAACACCTACGGAAATTGAAGAACGCTCAATGTTTTCATTCAATATCTCACCGGCCAGGTCTTTACCGGTTCTCAGGAAATGACAGACATAATAAAATCCGTAATTAATTGTTCGATCAAGAAGAACTTCAGAATCAACAAGTAGTAATAGCTGTTCCTGAACCTTTTTGTAGATGTTCTTATAGCCTGCTTCATGGAGGTGACGCTCATAAAAATGCAGAAGCCTCCCAATCATTTGAAGAAGATGAAATACAACTGAAAAACAGCCGCGGAGATCCTTGAGTTTCCTGTTGCCGAACCTGTATCCACCATGTATTACATATGTATCAAAAGCAGACTGAAGGTTGTGTACGAGCATCTCAAATCGTCTTATCTCAACCTCATTGATCTTGTCGGGAACAATCTCCAGAATTTTTTTCAAATCATAGGGTTCATAAAAACCAAGATGATCAAAATTTCTCACAATACTTAGAAACTCGCTGGCAATTTTAACTATATTCTTCTTCTGCAGGTCTTTGTCTTCATCGTCAATATCATAATCAAGCAGATCATTTGTTGTAACACCCGGGAATTCAAAAGTATCGAAATTATCATCGGGTACAGGCATGTTCAGTCGACGGGCCTCATCAAGAATAACCGGGGTAAATTTCTTTATAGATTTTGTCAAAAAATTAAATGTTACTTTCCCCTCCCTGTCAAAGTTTTCGGTATTCACAAGATCATAAAAAACAAGGCGGTTTAAAATGTGCTTCTGGGAATAGCTGCCAATGCTCAAATGCCTGACAGCAGCAGACAGTTCTCTATAATAATACCAGTTCTTATTGTTTTTTGCCCCGTGATAATCAAGAAAATCTTCCAGGATCTGAGATGACGCTATTAGTCTCGAAAAAAGCTTTTTTGTAAAAAAAATACTATCTTGCTCAAGATTTGATATGTAAACACAACATTTGAGATAATCATAAGAAAATATCCTGACCTTTTCATCAAAAGAAAAATTCTTTAATAATCCTTGCAATTAACCAATCTCCCCTAATCCCTAACCCGGATAAACCGGAAATCCAAAGCACGAAACTCGAAACTCGAAACAAATCCAAATACTAAATGCTCAAATATTCAAAACTGTAGAAGACGTCTTGAGAGCGATTAAATCTGCCTTCGGCGGACACTGTCGTTTTTGATTTTTTGTCATTCGATATTGTTTCGGCCATTTTTATAAGATCAGGCGATATTCGTATTTCGAATTTATTTTCTGCCAGAAAAAACATAAATTTCAGAATTAAGAGACTAATCACCTAACCCCTGATCCCTAATCCCTGCCTCCTGCATTTCACATCATATCTTTCTGGGTTTCAAAAACAATCTTATCAAGTTTATTTTTTAAGTTTTCCGGCAGTCCTTCAATATCTACATTCAAAAATCCGCGAACAATTGTCGATACTGCTTCATCCTCATCAAGGCCCCTTGCCATGAGATATTCAATTTCATGCTGATCAATTTTGCCTACCGCAGCTTCATGAGACATTTCAACATTTGGAACATAACCCTGAAGCTCAGGTATTGCATGCATAAGCCCATCATTTATTATCAGGCCTTTACATTCAAGGTGTGCTTTTATGCCGGCGACTTTTCCAATCAGGTTTCCCCTGGCAATAATTGTCCCGCCGGTCGTAATTGCACGCGATATTATCTCTGCACGTGAATCAGGTGCGTTTAATACAATTTTTGATCCCACATCCAGAAAACTGCCCTTACTGGCAACCAGAATGCTGTTGAAACGGGCAATGGCTCCTTTGCCATTAAGATATGTCGTAGGGTACATCTGAAGGGAACCGACTGGTTTTAAAGATATATAGTTAGAAACAATAAGCCCGCCTTCATCAACATTTATAACTGTTCTGGGTCGGACGTTTATCTCTTCACCCCAGTCATGAATCATGGTAAATATAAGCTTTGCACCTTTTTTTACGTAAAATTCAGATACACCGACATGCAAACCTGATATTATATGCGGAGCTGTTGCACACCCTGTAATAACATGAAGCTCCGAACCTTCTTCTGCTATTACGACATTATGAACATTTTGCGAAAACTTATCTTTAGCTATATAAAGGCATGATTGTATTGGTTGCTCTGTCTTAACTCCCGGAAGTGATCGAATATAGTAACCCTCGTGAGGATTCTCCTTAGCCTGGGCTGTAAACTTGTCGGTATCAGGAGAAATGTTTTTCCACATATAATCGGCAAGCCATTCATGTTTTTCTCTGGCCCTGGATATACCCATTACCTCAACGCCGTCCAATTTGGTTTTGCAGTGTATAATAGACTTGTCTTTCTGTATAAATGTGCCTGCACGACCTGTTTCTTTAGTATCAACGCCGACGTCTAAAAGCTTATCAGCGTCGGAAGAATCAATCCTGTCCAACTCATTAATATATTCGTGTTCTTGTGTTTCATTCTGATAGTTATCAAGATTAACTTCCAACTCATTATCTATATCGTGCATCTTACACACTCCTCATAGCCGTATTCTCTAATCCAGTTTAAAATTTCCCTTGCATTTCTTGAACAGCAAAGAACACCGTTATAAAGCACCTGCCCCTTGTCAGCCGTTATATAATTAAGGATATGGCCGGTATGAGTAATAACCAGTGCGGATTTAGTCCTTTCTTCCACAAAGTTTTTATGAGGCTGTTCCTTTGGGCATTTAATCCCCCTTTGCAAAAGAGAATTTATAGTATCACCAATAAGGACAATGCTTTCAAGGTCAACACCTGATTCAGGTTCATCAAGCAGTACAAGGTCGGGTTGCTGCGCCGTGAGCTGGAGCAGCTCGGAACGTTTAATTTCTCCACCGGAAAAGTTATGATTTACATCTCGATCTAAAAAATCAGAAAATTTAAGCTGTTTGGAAAGTTCCTCTATATCAATAGGGCGACCGCCGCTGCATATTTTAACTATAGACCTTGTTTTTAAGCCGTTAATAGTCGGAGGCCTCTGGAATGACACCCCAATACCAAGTCTTGCACGCTCGTGAATAGGCATGTACGTGATGTCTTCATCTTTGAATGTAATTTTCCCATGAGTAACATTATAGCCTGAAAATCCCATTAAGGTCATCATCAGACTAGTCTTCCCGGACCCGTTTGGACCGAAAAGTATATGGGTTTGTCCTTTCGGGATTTCCATATTAACATCTTTAAGTATGGTTTTATTCCCAACTTCTACTTTAAGTTCTTCAATCTGCAGCATAGTTTTCACCTCACCAGTTTCCGCTATTCAAAACGGCCGGAACAGTCCATAAGCCGAATTTTGTTCCCTGCAAGGGTTACCCCCCAACAGGGCAACGATCATTCATCTATGTGTGCCGGTTGCCCGGCACCTCTTGCGACCTACCCGGGAGCTCGGACGGGCTACCCTCAAACACTCCTCTATTTGGTCTTGCACCAGGTGGGGTTTACCAAGCTTCCCCGGTCACCCGGGGAACTGGTGCGCTCTTACCGCACCTTTTCACCCTTACCCTGTAAGTCAGGCGCAGCCTGAAACTCACTGGGCGGTATACTTTCTGTTGCACTTTCCTTCACGTTGCCGCGACTTCACGTTATGAAGCACCCTGCCCTGCGGTGTTCGGACTTTCCTCCAGATCAAACAAGATGATCCAGCGATCGTTTGGACTGCTCCGACCGTACTTGAACTTCAGCTCCTGAGCCCTGATCCCCAACCCCTAATCAGTGTCCTTCCAGTAATAAATTATTCTCTGACAATTTGGACAGAACTTCAAGCTGTCACAGCGCTGAAGATCATTATACATCTGTGGAGGAATGTTTATATTACATCCACGGCACACCGCATCCTTTACAGACACAACTGCAATTCCTCCAGCCTTATCTCTTACCATAAGATATGTTTTTAACAACTGAGGATCAATTTTATCGGAAAATTTCTTCCATTCAGTATCAAGTTCAGCAAGCCTTTTATTATTCTTTTCTGTTTCATGATCTATAGTCTGCTTTTCTTTATTAACCTGCTTGGAAAGCTTTTCATATTCATTATTTCTATCAGCCAGAACTCTCTCGATATCATCCATTTGTTCAAGGCATTCGAGCATTTGATCTTCAATTTGAGAATTTATTATCTTAACATCTTCAATTTCCTTTAATAATGACTGGTATTCTTTGTTTGTTTTAATAGATGCAAGTCTCTCCTGACTTTTTTTTAACCGGGAGATATTTATTTCTACATCAGATTGATATAAACCATAACTCTTTTTCAGCTCATTAAGCCTTAATTCTTCATCTTTCGTAGTCTGCTCAAACTCATTAAACCTGCAAGAAAGACTGTTCAACCTTTGAGTATCGTTACTTAGAATCGATCTGATTTCGTTGCTTTCTGTCTCGATCCCTTGAAGTTTTACCAGATTATCTATATGTTCCTTCATATCCTCAACTCTCT
>JAYEFW010000258.1:0-3458 GCA_034658795.1 Thermodesulfobacteriota bacterium | reverse complement strand
CAGATCCGGTTTTCCGGCGATTTTTACTGATTTTAGTTTAAGTATTTTTTTAATTTCCAATGCAAAATCAGCAAGCTCTTTTTTCTCATCAAGTTCTCCAATACGACCGATACCCTGAGCATTCTCTGGCCCCCTGACCTTACCCAGAACCTTCAAGTTCTTTAGACCGATACGTTTTGCAATAACATCGTTTATACCATCTTTTGCGCTGTCGAGGTTGGTATGTGCTGAAAAGATACCTGTGCGGTGCCTGACAGCCATATTTATCACATAACCAACAGGAGTGCTGAAATCAATGGATTTTAAAGGACGAAATATCAGTGGATGATGTGCAATGATCAGGTCAACATCCTTGCTGCAGGCAACCTCAACAACATCGGGAGCAGGATCTAAGGCGATCCAGACTTTTTTTACCGGCCAGTCATTTTGCCCGACCTGTAATCCGACATTATCCCATTCTTCAGCAAGATGGAATGGCGCAAATCTTTCCATCGCCTTAATTATATCAAATATTTTTGCAATCATTTCTAAATCACAAAAAAGGCGTGGTTCTTCACACCCACGCCACAAGAAATGGGCCCACCTGGATTCGAACCAGGGACCGACCGGTTATGAGCCGGTGGCTCTGCCAGCTGAGCTATGGGCCCGTAGAATTTTATTTAATAACTTTATGGAAACTTTTTGTCAAGTATTAGGCTCGAAAAAAAATAAGTTGGTCATTTTTTTCCGAACCCTTAGGTTTCGATAAAACTTTTCAATTTACGGCTTCTAGTTGGATGCCTTAGTTTTCTCAAAGCTTTTGCCTCTATCTGCCTGATTCTTTCTCGTGTTACCGCAAAATCCTGCCCAACCTCCTCAAGAGTATGATCTGCTTTTTCGCCGATTCCGAATCGCATACGCAAAACTTTTTCTTCCCGCGGAGTTAATGTTGCAAGTATCTTTCTTGTCTGTTCAGCAAGATTCAGACTTACAGTGGCATCTGAAGGAAGCATAAACTTTTTGTCTTCAATGAAATCACCAAGATGGCTGTCCTCTTCTTCGCCGATAGGTGTCTCCAGTGAAATAGGTTCTCGTGCAATTTTTAATACCTTGCGAACCTTATCAATAGGTATCTCCATTTTATTTGCTATCTCCTCAGGCTTAGGCTCACGTCCAAGCTCCTGCACCAAATATCTGGATGTACGGATCAGCTTATTAATAGTCTCTATCATATGGACTGGAATTCGAATAGTCCTTGCCTGATCGGCAATTGCCCTTGTTATGGCCTGCCTTATCCACCATGTTGCATATGTACTGAATTTATAACCACGGCGATACTCAAATTTATCCACAGCCTTCATAAGGCCGATATTGCCTTCCTGAATCAGATCAAGGAACTGAAGACCTCTATTAGTATATTTTTTTGCAATGCTGACAACCAGCCGTAAATTCGCCCTGGTTAACTCACCCTTAGCTGCTTTAGCTATTAGACGTCCTTCCTCAACACCTGACATAATCTTTTTTAAAGTCCGGCTGTTAGCCTTTATGGCGTATTCTCTTTCTTTTATCTTTTCGTGGATCTTCTTAAGTTGCGTATATAGTAAGGTTCTCTCATCTATAGTCAAATCACAACTGAGGTTAATCCATTTAACAAATTTTTTCTTTGTCTTTAAATTGACACAAAATTCAGCAACCGATACGTTAACTGTATCTGCATACACAGAAATCATTTTGTTCATGGAATCAAACCATTCTATCTGGCCTTTTATAATATTTTCAATCTTATCTATTACTTTTCCTTCTAAACGCCAATTTTTTAACAGGTCGAATATTTTATTATTCCTGCGAGTTATACGACTTTTGATGCTACGCTGTTCAGACAGGTCTAATTTTGATGAAAATAGATTTTCCCTGTATGCTTCATTTTCTTTGTCAAGCTTTTCAATCGAACGGATGGTACATAGAAACCTCTCAATCTGTAATACTTCATCAACATATGTATCTCCTTCGTCAACATCTCTTAACACATGTTTTGGACGAAGCTTGCCGCTTTCAATATGTTTACCTAAATCTAAAATACATTCAACTCCTGTTGTAGTATCTATAAGCGACCTTAAAACAGCCTGTTCGCCGGCCTCAATCTTCTTGGCTATTTCAACCTCTCCCTCTCTGCTTAAGAGAGTCACAAGCCCCATCTCACGTAAATACATCTTAACAGGATCGGTTACTGTGCCAAAATCATCAGCAGAAGCACCCCCGGTTTGATTGAATTTTTCTTTTAACTTTACCTGGTTATCCGCTACATCGCTTTTCTTTTCATCCACGATTTCAATATCAAGATCGTCAAACAACATTAGAGCTTCATCAAGTTGATCAGAAGATAACATATCTTCGGGAAATACCTTGTTGATCTCGTCATAAGTTAAAGAACCTTGCTTTTTACCTTTTACAATCAGTTTGTTCAATGCTTGTTTATTGACTTTCTTTGCATTTTTCCGTTTTGCAGCGGATTTAGTTGCCATATATTTCAGCCTCCTAATATAGACTTTCAGATAAATAATTTCACTGTGTTATTAGTCGTCGACGTATAACTAATACGCCTTCCTCCTTCTGGCCTTGTGAAATTAATTATCTGAAAGTCTATAGCTTTACTATTACAAAACTTTTAGCTTAATTGAGTGTTTTTTCTAACCTGAATTTGCTTTTTCTTTAACAATTCTAAAAGTAATTCATGGTCATTAGACTCCCCTGCTGCCTTTATCTTTTGCAACAAAGTTTTTTCTTGACGATTTCTTATTAACTCAAAGTGCGATAACAACTTGAGACAGCCTTCACGACCCCACTTATCTTCACCAATCGACAACGGGGCAACAGACAACGAGGCAACAATACTTCTTTTTTCCCTGTCGTCAATGCTGTTAATGATATCAGATACCAGTCCGTTGCCCTGAGTGCTCACATCATGCAATTCATATCGAAGACCATCTCTGTCTCGCTGCTTTAGAACTAGTTGACCTATTAGCTTTAAAGATTCATCTTCGAAATGATCGAGTATATTACGCGAAATAATTTCAGGTAATATTTCTGGAAATTGAAGCATCATTGCAATAATCTTTCTTTCGTGCCTGTCCCCCTTTAACGCAAGATTTCTATCCTGCGTCTTGTCTGGCAGCTCTTTATTCGGCTTGATGCTTTTATTGCCGGATACTATCCTCACCTTTTCCATAACTGCTGCTTCATCAATTCCTATAATTTCTGCAAGCTCCTTGATATATAAAGATCTTTTAACACTATCATTAATGTTAGCCAAAGGCTGTTTTAAATCCGACATGATACGAATTCTTCCTTCAACGGAAAGTCCATACTTCTTTACAGCAGAATCAATAAGAAAAGGAATTATACTTTTAGCCTTTGACGCAGCATTCATAAAAGATTTATATCCAAATTCAAAAAGATATGAATCAGGATCATATCCTTCG
>JAYEFW010000257.1:0-2530 GCA_034658795.1 Thermodesulfobacteriota bacterium | reverse complement strand
GAATTTTTTTAAAGAGCTGACGTGTTACGATATTTCTTATTATTATGAAATCTAAGCAAACAAACACATGTAAAGATGTAATACTTGTTTCTATGCCTTGGTCGCTTTTCAGCCGCCCATCCATTCAGATAGGCGCTCTGAAAGCATATTTAAAATTACAGTTCCCCTATCTCAATATAGCGGCTCATCACTTTTATTTAAAGATGGCTGAGACTATAGGCTATAAACTATATCATTCTATTTCAGAAAGTACCTGGCTTGCTGAAACTATATATGCTGCAATGTTATCCCCTGAAAAACTTAAAACTATTGAAAAGATCTTTTATAGGGAAGCTGGAGTTAAGCCTCTGTTTCGCAAATCAAGTTTTAAAAAACTTGTTTCAAAGGTAAGAGAGGTTACCGATGTTTTTATTGAAAGCATAAACTGGAATAAATTTTGTCTTGCAGGTTTTTCTGTATGTCAGTGCCAGCTAACTTCCTCGCTTTATATCATTAAGCAACTAAAAATAAAATATCCTGACCTTAAAATTGTATTAGGAGGTTCAACATTTGCCGGCGCATCAAAAGAGGTGTTTAAGTTAATCCCGGAGATAGATTTCGTAGTCAAGGGAGAAGGTGAGTTACCTTTAAGCCAATTAGTACATCACCTCGGCATTTCTAATAAAACAAATAAAATCCCTTCCATTAAAGGTGTAATCTCAAGAGAATCCATAGAAAATGATAATTCAGATATATTCTATCAAATGGAAACACTGGATAGTCTCCCAATGCCGGACTTTGACGATTATTTTGACCTGCTTCAAACATTCAGCTCAAATACAAATTTTTTCCCCACTATTTTATGTGAAATTTCCAGGGGATGTTGGTGGCGCTATGCACAAAGATCAAAAAAAATCAAGGGATGCGCTTTTTGCAATCTAAACCTTCAGTGGGATGGCTATAGATCAAAAGGCCATTCTAAAGTGGTTTCCGAAGTTGATAACCTTACTTCCAAGTATAAGTCTCTATCTATAGCCTTTACTGATAATGCTCTTCCAGTTAAAGAGTCTAAAAAAGTTTTTACTCAATTAAAAGAGCTTAAAAAGGATTTTCGTTTTTTTTCTGAAATACGAGCTACAACAACCATGGAAAATCTTAAAATAATGCGTGATGCAGGAATGAGTGAAGTACAGATAGGCATAGAGTCGCTCAGCACCAGGCTGCTCAATAAACTGAATAAAGGAACCACGGCCATACAAAATTTGGAAATTATGAAAAATTGCGAACAGTTGGAAATTGTGAATAATTCAAATCTTATACTTCAATTCCCAGGTAGTGATAAGGACGATGTTGAAGAAACGCTACGAAATTTGGAATTTGCAGCTCCATTTCGTCCTTTGCGCCAGGTTAATTTCTGGCTGGGCCTTGAAAGTCCGGTATGGCAAAACCCACAACAATTCGGAATTAAAGCATTATATAACCACCCCCGCTATGCGGATCTATTGCCACAAAATATATCTTCCTCGATGCAATTTTTAATACAAGTATATAGGGGTGATCTTGGGTGTCAGAAAAAACTTTGGAAGCCTGTCAAACAAAGGATAAAAGCCTGGAAGATGGAATATGAAGCACTTCATAATAATTCTATTTTCGAGCCGATTCTCAGTTTTCTTGATGGTCGGGATTTTCTCATAATAATTCAAAAACAACTTAATGATAGAACATTAACTCACCGTCTTAAAGGAAAATCCAGGGAAATTTATCTTTTCTGCCGGCATCACCGATCAATAAAAAAAATATTAGAACAATTTCCTGAATTGTCAGATGATAAAATTATTTCTTTTCTCCGAATAATGGTAAACAAGAAATTAATGTTCGAAGAAAATAAAAATTACCTTAGCCTGGCTGTACAAAAATAAAAAACCCGAAACCAATATGGTTCCGGGTTTATAAAAAATTTTCGGCAGCGACCTACTCTCCCACTCAGCTTCCCGAGCAGTACCATCGGCGCTGAAGAGCTTAACTTCCGTGTTCGAGATGGGAACGGGTGTTGCCTCTTCGCCATTGCCACCGAAAAAATGTTTATCAGACTTTCAGATAAATAATTTCACTGCGTTATCAGTCAAAATCCTCGACGAGGTACACATCAGCACGACTTACTCAGATTTTTCCTTCTAGCCTTGTGAAAAGAATTATCTGAAAGTCTATAGAATGTATAAATTTTCAGATAAAATCTAACAAATTTAGATATAAGCACATAAAAACGTACAATATTTGTGTCAAAAGTTTTGTGACTAAGCCTCACGACCTATTAGTACCAGTAAGCTAAACATATTGCTATGCTTACACACCTGGCCTATCAACCTTGTAGTCTTCAAGGGGTCTTCAGTCTGTATGTTTCCATACAGAGGGATATCTAATCTCGAGGTTGGCTTCCCGCTTAGATGCTTTCAGCGGTTATCCATTCCGAACTTAGCTACCCAGCAATGCCGCTGGCGCGACAACTGGAACACCATTGGTTCGTCCATTCCGGTCCTCTCGTACTAGGAAC
>JAYEFW010000256.1:0-2533 GCA_034658795.1 Thermodesulfobacteriota bacterium | reverse complement strand
GAATATTTATAATACGTATAAGGCCGCTTTCCCGGACAGGATTAGCTATTGTCACAGTAAATTTAAAACCATTTTCTCTTATTACGTCCGGTACTTTTCGAATAACAGAAAGCTCAATTTCCAGATGGTGCTTATTATAATTTTTCCTAAGATGGCTGACTATTCTGGTTACATCCGGTCTGTTGTTCTGTGCGGTCGGTTCAGTAAGCTCAAGGTATCTTTTCTCTACAGGAGATATGAAAAGACCTTTTTCTTTTAAATCCTCCAGATTTATTTCCTTTATAAGGGCAGCCCGCCGCGGGGTGCTCTGCATATTAAGTACGCCGGCATCTATGTCTGATTCTATGGGAACACGGACAACTATATCGCTTATTATGGTGCTCAAACAGGCCTGGCGGTATCCTTTGGAAATATCATCTTCGTTTAATTTCTCAGATATTCCTCCGTCAACTTTTCCTTCCTCAATGATGACCCGGCATTTTCCACAAACACCCTCCCCACCGCACGAAGCATTAATATGTACTCCCGCTTCCATGGCGGCACGGATGAGGTTTTCTCCATCTTTAACCATTATTTCTTTATTGTGAGGAAGGAATAAAACTTTATGCACACATATCTCCTTTTGAAAACTCAGACCTAAGTTGAGCGATTTTTTGCGAAGAAATGTGCCGAGATCTTGATGCAGCAAGGTTTGCGAAAAGCGTAGGCATACCAATGGATATGTCGAGACTTTTCGCAAGTCCTTGATGCTCAAGAGATTGGTGCAAGTCGAGTAAAAAATCGTTCAATTTAGGTCAGACTTAATATTTAGCAAAATGTTATTGAAATTGCTTGCAATAAATTAATATCTAAATTTAACATAGTTGACATTAACTTGCAATCCCCACCTGAATATATAATAATTCAAATGGCGATTGTTAAGTGTTTTTGAATTTGATATTTAGCTGAAAACTATATATTAAAGGAAAAAATGACGTCGCTTGCCTGATCTAACAGCCTTCTTATTTTTTTATAAAAAATAGCGTCATATTCATATACGATGCAAATCAAGAAATAATATTTGGATAGCTAATATCGTTGATTTATTTCTTAACATTTAAATTGTTGGGCATACTAATCGGAGATAAATATGAAAAATATTGAAGGAAATTGGGTTGGCCGAATTTCTGGAACTAATGTTGGATATGCTTTTGTTGAAATCAAACAAGTCGACCAAGAATTATCAGGAATAGCCAGAATCAATGATCCTATATATGGTACAGCAATATATAATTTTACAGGATTGATTGAAGGTGCAAAAATAATACTAAAGATGAGGCCAGACGAATCAATCCTTGGGGATATGCGTTCCCAAACCATCTTGGTAAACAACCAACAAGTGAACGTAAAAGCACCATCTGTTAATTATGGCGATGTAGTTGCCGAGGCGGAAATTCAAGATGACTTCACCATATCCGGAAAATGGACTTCTACAATTGGTACTGGAGGTACTCTTTTTTTGCGGAACGACGATATAGTTAAAAAAGAAAAAGAAAAAATATCTCAATACGATATAAAAAACCAGGCATTCGTAATGATGTCTATTTCAGCAGATGATACAGAACTGGAAGATGTATTAAATGCAATAAAAAGAGCTACGAAGAAACACGACATTGAATGCAAGCGGGTGGACGAAGTTCACCACTCTGGGAAAATAACAGATTTGATTTTGGAATATATTAACATTTCGAGATACCTGATTTGCGACATAAGTAAAGAAAGGCCGAATGTTTATTATGAATTAGGTTACGCTCATGGCATTGGCAAAGAGGTAATTCTAATTGCAAAACATGGAACGACAATGCATTTCGACATAAAAGACTATAATACAATCTTCTACAAAAACATGACGGAACTAGAAAATAGTTTATCAAAAAGGATATCTGCAATTAATGAAAGAAATGCCCAACCAGACTAATGCAGCCGACGCAAAAAGCCGCGCGGCTGATTAGCGGCGTAATATCTAAGAGAGAGGCAGGGTTAGGTAATGCGGTTCGAATGGGATCCAAAAAAAGCGAAACGAAACTTAAGAAAGCACGCTGTCTCTTTTGACGAAGCGGTAACCGTGTTCTATGATCCGCTATCAGCAACCTTTGATGACCACGATCACTCAGTTGGCGAGCATCGCTATATAACCATTGGTTTCTCCTCTCGTGACCGCTTGCTTGTTGTCGGGCACACAGAAAGAGGAGAAGTCTTGCGTATCATTAACGCGCGACCAGCGACTGCGCATGAAAGGAAAAAACATGAAGGACAGACATAAAAAAGGCATTGATGAGTTACGTCCTGAGTACAATTTTGACTATTCCAAAGCTGTTCGCGGGAAATACTGCAAGCGACTAATAGAAGAAGGGGCAAACGTAGCCGTCCTTGATCCGGATATCGCTGAGGCTTTCCATGATTCAGCGTCAGTGAATGAGGCGTTGAGGTCATTATTGGACCTAACTCGTTCCACGCAGCGCCTAACAACCGCATACACTCCAACAAGCAGGGG
>JAYEFW010000255.1:0-2536 GCA_034658795.1 Thermodesulfobacteriota bacterium | reverse complement strand
ACAATTGTCAAAACGCTTAAAAATATCTCAGCCTACAGCAAGCCAATCCGCAACCCGCGGTGAAAAAATTGCAAAAGAAAACAAATTAAAACTATTGAAAAATAAGTAATCAACATATCAAGGAACGCCGCAAGCCAAGCCGCAAGCCGCAAGCCGATTTTATAGAGGAACTCTATGAGGGAAGATGGTCGAAATGGTGCAACATAGCGATAAGCAAAAGAATATGCAAATCGGGGTAGATAAAGGTTTAATTGAAATGTTTTTAAAAATGACACCTGAAGAACGCCTTCGAGCAAATGATAATACAATACGAGCACTTATTGAGTTAAGAAATGCCTTCAAAAAACGAAAAACCTCAGGTCTCCGATCTAAGGGCTCGGTAAAAAACAACTTGGCATTTTTGCATCCCGACTTCACCATATCTTTAACCGATCTTCAATCGCAAAAGTCCTCGAAATAGCTCGCTATTCCTGCGATTTTGCTCAATCAGATCGATTAAATCTACGGCAAATTCGGGCGCAAATTCTACCAAGTTGTGTTTTTGACCGAGCCCTAAGCGCTCTGCTTAAGGGACTCAAGGAGCCCCAGTTACCAGATGAGAGAAGAAAATGATTGATAAACTGATAAATATTCCTGTTAAGACAGATGCGGTAAAAAAATATTTGAAAGAACGTTTTGGTGGAAAAGTTGAAATTCTTGGAGTCAAAAAACTTGGAAGCTTTACTGATACAATAAAAAAATTAGGCTATGGAGATACATTTCTGGTTACATTTCGCAAAGAAGGTAAAGACCGCTCGGTCGTATTTTCTACAATGCGAAAAGATAAATACGGCCACCAGTATTTGTGGGACAGAGCTAACGTTTTGATGTTTCAGTATGATGCCGGCCAACGCCTTCCCAAACACGCCCATCCCCTGGATGTCGGATATTTCAACCCTGAAGGGACAGCTCATTCTGTTCGAGATGCAAACATCTTTTTTTTACTCACGGAAAAAGTCGAAGGAACTGACTACTTTTTAGATTTAAAGCGCCTTAAAACCGAGCCCCTAACCGATCTTGATATAGAAAGAGCAAAGATGCTTGGCGACTATCTTGCAGAAATTCACAGTGAAAAAAAAGATGCGCCGGATCTTTATACAAGAAAACTTAGGGAGCTTCTTGGGCATGGCGAATGCATAATGGGAATTGTTGATGGATACCCGGAAAATTATGAATTTTTCTCAGATGCTGCTTTTTGTGATATTGAAAAGCTTTGCGTTGAATGGCGCTGGAAGCTAAAACAATATACCCACCGCCTGTGCCGCGAACATGGTGATTTTCATCCGTGGAATATCAAATTTCGAGAAGGAACCGATTTCTCGACATTTGACAGAAGCAGGGGAGAATACGGCGAAGCAGCGGACGATGTTTCTACATTGAGCATCAATTATCTGCTTTATTCTCTCTTAAAGCACGGCAAATTATATGGTGAATATAAAAAACTGCACGATATTTTTATAGAAACCTATCTAAAAAAGACAAAAGATCAGGAAATTTTTAAAGTTATTCAACCTTTTTATGCTTTCAGATGTCTTGTAATAGCTTCTCCTGAATGGTATCCAAACCATCCTGCAGATGTACGCAAAAAGCTTTTTAACTTCACAAAAAACATTTTGGCAACAGATACCGTGAATATAGATGAAATCAACAAATATCTCGAATAAGGGCTGGGCTGCGTGGTTTACAGGGCTTCCTGGTTCAGGCAAAAGTAAAATATCAAAGCTTGTATATGATATGCTGGCTGATGAAGGAATAACCTGTAAACGAATTGAGCTTGATGCAATACGAAAAAAATATGTTAATAAACCGGAATATACTGATAGCGAACGTGATTTTATCTATAAAAAACTGGTTGATCTTGCAACGGAAAATGTGCAAAATGGGATTAATGTCATAATAGATGCCACCGCTCATAAACGGTTATACCGTGATAATGCCAGAAAAAAAATCAAGCGTTTTGCGGAGGTAATGATAAAATGCCCTCTTTCAGTATGTATAGAACGGGAATCTAAACGCAAAAAAGGTCATATTGTTTCGCAAATGTACCTTCGGGCTTTGGAAAGAAAGCAAAAGGGCTCAAAATTTGAAGATTTGGGCAAGGTGATAGGGGTTGATATTCCATATGAAGAAAACCCTCTTGCAGAAATTATTATTGACAACAGTAAAAATATAGCTCAAAAAAACGCCTTAACCGTAAAAAACGCCCTGTTAAAATATCTTAAACTATAATAGTTCACCACGGAACGACACGGAGTTTCACTGAAATTAGATGTTCATTATAAGGAGAGTGTTTTGATAATTCAGTGTAATTCCGTGAAAATCCGTGGTGAACTATTACCTTAGACTATAATTTGTTCAGAGATTAGACAGTTTTTTAAGGAGTAAAAAATGCCTTTATATGAATTTAAGTGTCTAAAATGCCAGACTTATTTTGAGATGCTTGTTATGAATAAAGATGAGGAAGTTGAACTTAAATGTCCCGAATGTAAATCAGAGG
>JAYEFW010000254.1:1308-2537 GCA_034658795.1 Thermodesulfobacteriota bacterium | reverse complement strand
ATTGGTCGAGTGGAGGATTGGCCCATGGGTATGTTAAATATAAATGATCTAAAGGCCGGCATGGTTTTGGCGCAGTCTGCTGTAAACAGACATGGCACTGTCATTCTGTATGAAAATAATATACTGACTGAAAAACATATCAATTATTTTAAGACTTGGGGAATCACCGAGGTTGATATAAAGGATATCGACTGCGATCAAGTGATAAAACAAGAAATGGAAACCCTGTCGAATGATGTTGTTGAATCAATTGAAAGGGAGCTTGATGAATTATTTCCACCTTTTGAAGCTAATCCTGTCATGGAGGAAATATACAAGATTGTTAAAAAGGCAAGTTTAAAACAGGCAGCAAATCAAACAAATGGATCTACTGATGAAATCGAAAAATATTGATAGAACAATAAATTCCATTGCTGAGTTGCCAACCTTGCCTACTATTTATATGAAGCTTTCACGTATTCTGAATGTACAGAACTCATCAATCAGAATGATAAGCAACATCATCTCTGAAGATCTGGCTGTATCGGCCATGGTGCTCAAAATTGTCAATTCCCCTTTGTATGGTTTTCATAATAAAATCGGAGACATGCAGCGTGCCATCGTAATTTTGGGGCTAAACGAAATAAAAAACCTGGTGCTCGCAACTTCTATGTATAAAACTATAAAACAATCAAAATCGAGCAGCGCATTTGATATCCAAGAGTTCTGGAAACATTCCATAGGATGCGCGATTTCGGCGAAGGTTTTGGCTGAAACCGCCTATATAAAAAACCCTGAAGATGTTTTCACAGGGGGACTGCTTCACGATATAGGAAAACTGATCCATGCTACCTATTTGCGCGAAGAGTTTGAAGGTGTAGTAGCCAATGTTGTGGAGACCGGATCGCAGATGTTTGAATCGGAAAAAAAAATACTGGGTTTCGATCATACTCAGACCGGAAGCGCTTTGGCAAAAAAATGGTGCTTGCCACGGAAAACAATCAACATGATAGCCAACCACCATTTGTCCGATACGCCAGACACCCTGACTAAAGAGGTTGCAGCCGTTCACATCGGGAACACTCTCTGCATATCCCTTCGTATGGGATCAGGCGGAGAAAAACGGGTGCCGATTGTTAATCAAAAAGCATGGAAAATCCTGGATCTTAAATTAAGTGATCTTGAATACATTATGCAAAGATCCACAAAACTTTTTGAGGAAAGCATTTCTAATATGGAACTTAATTAGT
>JAYEFW010000254.1:0-1208 GCA_034658795.1 Thermodesulfobacteriota bacterium | reverse complement strand
CAAAAAACTGCGCTTTCTGGAAGAATCAAACAGCGCGCTTATTAGCATTCAGGATAAGCTTGATCGGTTAAGTTACTTTCAATCCGAGCGGCTCTTATCTTATGATGTTCATTACATACTTGAGACATGGCTTGTCAAGCTCAGGGAACTGGTTAAAATAGAAGTTTGTTCTGTCTTCCTTGTAGAAGAGGGATGTATTGAGTTCGTCCACAAGATATCAAAACCTGAAAAACTTTCGCCTGTTATTCAAAAGGAAGTCGAGACCCAAATTAACCGGGGAAACTTCGGACTGGCCATCAGCAAAGGCATTCCCCTGAGTGTCCCGGCTGAAGTCTTTGGAAAAGAAAGCGGTCGGCCTCTCAGTATCATGATAGCTCCCCTTTCCAACCTGGAAAGAACTATAGGTGCAACTGTCATTGTCTTTGAAGAAGACAATGACTTTATAAGACAGAAAACCTTAAGACTTCTACACATTTTAGTAGATTTCTTTTCCCTGTCCCTGGAAAATGCATACTTGCTTAACGATCTGAAATCTGCTTACTTCTGTACCATCAAAGCCATTACCAACTCCATAGAGGCACGTGATCCATACACGAGAGGACATTCTGAAAGAGTTGCTCGATTTTCTAAAGCAATAGCCGAGGAGCTTAACTGGGACAAAAACGAGATAGAACTCATTGATTGGGGTGGCATGCTCCATGACGTTGGCAAGATAGGCATCTCCGATTCCATACTCAACAAGCCAGGAAAACTTACCGATGATGAATACAATGCGATAAAATTACACCCCTTGATCGGCACCCAAATAATCAAAAACATCTCTTTCTTAGAATCTGTAGTACCATATATCCTTGAGCACCATGAAAGATTTGACGGCAAGGGTTATCCAAGGGGCCTGGCTGGGAAAAATATCTCTATCAAAGGAAGACTGTTAGCCGTGGCTGACAGCTTTGATGCAATAACTACTATTAGACCATATAAAAAAGCCTTAAAGCCGGAAAATGCGCTTAAGGAGATATTAAGAGATAAAGGAACTCAATTTGATCCCGAGATTGTACAGGCTTTTGAAAGTGCCTGGATGTCCGGCAAAGTGATATGTCAAGAAACCTGAATGATAGAAGTGTTCAGGACGTTGCGTTAAAAACCGGGATATATCTTTTTGCCGAGCCCTTAACAAAAAACCCGCCGTCAATGTCCCACACAGCATG
>JAYEFW010000253.1:0-2542 GCA_034658795.1 Thermodesulfobacteriota bacterium | reverse complement strand
GATGATCCTGATTATAACCACCTGATAAGGCTAAAAGAAGAACATACAATTCGTGTGCGCTGCAATATAGCCATGCTTGGCAAAGAGCTGGGCATTACAAAGCATGAAATGGTACTGGCGGAGACAATTGCTTTATTTCACGACATCGGAAGGTTTAAGCAGTATAAGACTTATCGTACGTTCAACGACATCGTCTCTGAAAACCACGCCAGACTTGGTTTGCGCCAAATAGCTATTCACAGAGTTCTGTCTGTCTGCACCACTGCTGAGAAACGCTTAATCACAAGAGCCATAGCATATCACAACGCCGCAACCCTGCCTGTAAATGAAAATGCTAACACCTTGTTTTTTATGCGACTTATTCGAGATGCTGATAAACTGGATATCTGGAAGCTGTTCATTGATTACTGCAACGAACGTGAAAAGAATCATAGCTCGGCTATAGAACTTGGCCTGCCTGACGATCCGGTATATTCGCAAAGGGTTATAGAAAGCCTTAAACAGCGAAGGCTTGTCCTGATGCAGGATTTAAAAACCCTTAACGACTTTAAATTATTACAAATAGGCTGGGTTTATGATTTAAATTTTGTTCCCTCTTTCCAGGCCGTTCAAAACAGAAAATATATAGAAAAACTCGAAGAAACCCTGCCGCAATCAAAAGAAATTAAAGAAGCTGTTCAACAAGCACATGACCACGTAAATTCCTTTCTATAGACT
The DNA here is from genome assembly GCA_034658795.1 of Thermodesulfobacteriota bacterium. Taxonomy (GTDB): domain Bacteria; phylum Desulfobacterota; class Desulfobacteria; order Desulfobacterales; family ETH-SRB1; genus B13-G4. Next base: position 1,825 of record JAYEFW010000253.1, on the reverse strand, counting down.
TTCAGATAATTAATTTCACTACCTGGAAACCAAAAAAACGGCCAAGCTTTTTCAGTCAGAGTTCATCTTTTTGTTATGCCATAGATTGCTTATTTTATAGGATTTTATTTCGCATCTTCTCAGCTTCAGCCTTATCGATATTACTGTTGAGCTTTTTCAATTCATTCGCTAAGGTCGAATATGACCATTTTTTTCCTGTTCTAGTCTTGAACCCGCTCTCATTCAATAAATTCACAATCTTCTTTTTGGGAATCCATTGTTTTAGATGATGTTGCGCAACCTCTATGGCTTTTTCAAACTGATCCTTGTATTCATCCTTAATAGAAGGTTTTATCGGCGCTATTTCATCGGCTACCCTATGTTCAACTATAGTTTCATAAGATTTAACGATATTTGCTGCTTCACTTTTTTTGGCTCTAAGAGCCATTTCTTCATAAATGGGACACGTTGGCTCACAATGTGCTTTGAACCGGTTTTTTTCGCAGCTGCAATTAAAAGAGACATCAGACTTATAAATATACTTGATGTTGCACTTCGTGCTATGCCGTATTCGCGATTTGGAGCTGGACGATATGGCTGATAGCACACCGATACAGTATTCAATCATCCATTCCCGACATTCATCTGAAGATAGTCCTATATATTTGAACCAGGCAGCTATGTACTGAGTTATGTCCTGACGTGAAGGGATGTTATCTTCATTAGTGAATCGTTCCAAGGTGAGCCCGTTTGATACTAAATCCCTAATACATGGAAATAAGTACTTTTCGTTATTCTCCGTTAATATTTTTCGAAGTCTGTTCAGATACATAAGCCTGTATAGTTACATAGGTAATAAGGAACGTGGACGAAATAACTTACACAACTATGCATCACAGCTTCAGGCCACCTTTGCCCGATTTCAAATCACAAAAATATCAAAATAGCCTGCTATTCCATCAACTTTTGTGATCTGAGATCGAACAAATCTGACCCAAATCTATGCGCCTACTTGTGGAAGTTAATTCGTCCACGTTCCTAAGCAACTTTCTAATTTTTTGAGAGCAATGCTTAGATTCTTGGGGTGACAACATCTACACTTATTTTATGTTTATTCATATAATCTGTTACTGTTTTAGCCATTTCATCGCCATTTTTATATATAATCGGGGAAACTTGAGTGTAATATTTGCCGTACCTAAAACGAAATGAACGGATACTTTTATCTTTTATAACAACATGATAAAGTGACTCAGAAATCTTAATTTTTAATGGTTTAAAGAATTTTTTGAATATAATAATGTAACCATTTTCAATCTCTATTCTTTTCCATTCAATTAATGGTTTGGAACATGCTATGAAAACCGATAGTAACAAAATAGCAAAGAACAGATGCACCAATGAATCTGAGCTTTCCCAACTGGAAAAAAGCTTCAAACTTAAAAACCATGATGTGATCGTAATAAGGATAAGTTTTCCTGGAAAATTTGGATGATTTCTTTCATTGTCGTATTTTTTGTATTATCTGATTCCAACATACATTTTTATTTTTCTGTGTGCCGAACACTGGCTTCAGCAGCCTAGGAAAGAGGTCGGCTGGAAGCCCTGGTTGTGTGCCGGGCACGGCACATGTTCTTAAAAGTGAGTCAAAGTTACCACGTAGTGGTGACTTTGGCAAGTCTTAAACCCAGCCGAATCGCCGGATACGCAATCCGTATGTCCGGTGGTGTGGGAGGGGGCGCTCAGCGATGGGTGTCCCTATCCCGATATGCATAATCAGATGGTTATACCTCACAAGTCTTTTGGGTGAAGACCTGTTCGTTTAGCAATGCGTGACAGCATACGA
>JAYEFW010000252.1:0-2543 GCA_034658795.1 Thermodesulfobacteriota bacterium | reverse complement strand
AAATTATGACAATATATAAAGAAGATTTAGAACCTCGATTTAAGTTTGAAGTAGCAGAACTTCCGGAAGGTGAAAATGTCAAAGAATGTTTTGCATGTGGCAGTTGTACCGGTGTCTGTCCGGTCAGCCAGATAATACCTGAATTTGATCCCAGAAAAATTCTTCATATGATATCTCTCGGCCTGAAAAAAAAGCTGCTTTCATCTGATTTGCTTTGGTATTGCACCAACTGTAGCACTTGCAAATTTGTGTGTCCTCAGGATGTTCGATTCAATGATGTTATTAAAGCTCTGAAGGTCCTGGCGTTGCAGGATGGATATGTGGATGCAGATACTTTAAGTGAAATGGGCAAGCTGGCTGTTGTGGATGAGAAACTTTGCGTGGGCTGTCTGACCTGTGTACGTTTGTGTCCATTCTCTGCTCCGAGCATTGACTCGGGAAAGGGGGTTGCTTATATTGAACCGCTTAAATGTGTGGCTTGCGGAATATGTGTTGCAGGGTGTCCTGTTAAGGCCATTGAGTTGAAAATATCGGAAGATGTCAAACGCTTTAGTTCGTTTGACTTATTACGCCAGGCAGAGCAGCCTGACAATTTGGGTGAACCAAATATCGTGGCCTTTTGCTGCCACTATACAGCTTATGCGTGTTCACAGGATTTGCAGAATCTGTCTAAGTTGGGATTTCCCAAGAATGTTCGCGTGGAAATACTTTCCTGCAGCGGCAATATCAGCATAAGCCGTTTGTTGAAAGCGTTTGAAGATGGAGCAGATGGTGTTTATGTAGCAGGGTGTCTGGAAGATACTTGTCACAATGTTAAAGGAAGTCAGGTTGCATCGAATAGAGTGAATTATGTAAAAAACGTTCTTTCGCAGTTGAACTTAGACCCTTCGCGTATTGAGATGTACATGATTTCCCGTGAATCGAATCAGGGATTTATTGATGCCGCTAAAGATATGACCAGGCGAATTAAAATATTGGGTGCCAGCCGGTTAAAGGGGAAATAACGGACAGATAGTGAAGGGGAGGGTGTTTGATTTGACAATAAGGGCTAATGACCTGGATCCGGGGTTTAAATTTGAAATAGCCAATGTGCCGGGGAATGAACTTATCAAACATTGTTTTACATGTGGGGCATGTATTGCAGTCTGTCCTGTTAATAATGTCTGTTCTGAATTTGATCCAAGAAAAATCATACATATGGTTATTCTTGGACTAAAAAAACGAGTCCTTTCCTCTGAAAACATCTGGTATTGTTCTCACTGCGAATCCTGTAGATTTTCCTGTCCCCAGGGTGTCCGCCTGAGCAAAGTTATGGATGCTCTACAGACTATAGCTTTGAGGGATAATTATGTTGCTGCTGATGCATTTCAAAAGTTTGCTACTGCTCCTTGCAAAGTTGCATGTCCGGCTCATATCAGCATTCAGGGATTTATTGGAATGATTGCAGAGGGAAGATACAGAGACGGCCTGAAACTAATCAAAGAGGAAATGCCTTTCCCCTGTATTTGCGGCCGTATATGCTGCCATCCATGTGAAAACAAGTGCAATAGGGGTAAGGTTGATGAACCGGTTGCTATTGAGTATCTTAAACGGTTTTTAGCTGACAGAGACCTTGCAGGAGATATTAACTATGTTCCTGAGACAGAAGAAAAGAAAGATGAAAAAATAGCTGTGATAGGCGCGGGCCCTGCTGGTTTAAGTGCGGCATATTTTCTTGCTATTAAGGGATACCCTGTGACGGTTTTTGAAAAGCTGCCGGTGGCAGGCGGTATGATGGCTGTCGGTATTCCGGCATATCGTCTTCCCCGTGATATTCTCAGGAAAGAGATAAAAACTATTATTGACATGGGTGTAGAGATCAAGAGCGGCGTTACTTTAGGAAAAGATTTCACAATAGAAAGCCTTAGAAATGAGGGCTACAAGGCATTTTTCATTGCTGTAGGTCGTCATGCCAGCCGCGGATTGAATGTGAAAGGAGAGAATCTTGAAGGAATAATTCACGGCATTAATTTTCTAAAAGATATTTCTCTTAAAGGCAAGGTGAGTATTGGTGAAAGGGTAATAGTTATAGGCGGTGGAAATGTGGCAATAGATGTTGCTCTCACCGCCCTTAGAAGCGGAGCCAAAGAGGTTCGGATAGTGTGTCTTGAGGGTCGTGACGAGATGCATGCCTGGGAATATGAGATAAAGGATGCGCTGGATGAGGGAATAGCTATAATAAACAATTGGGGCCCAAGACGTTTTATAGGAAAAAACAGGCATGTTAAGAGCATTGAATTCAAACGCTGCACCGCTGTTCTTGATGCGAATGGCCGTTTTAATCCTCAATATGATGAGTCTGAATTAATGACACTAAAAGCTGATACTGTATTGCTATCTATAGGGCAGGCCTGTGATATGTCTTTTACCAAAGGGGTGCCTGATCTTGAGGTTTCTCCAATGGGCCCGGTAGTTAAAGATCCCTTTACCCTTGAAACCAATATCCCGGGAATTTTTGTCGGCGGCGATGCTTCTTATGGCCCGCGTTCAGTGGTGAAAGCTGT
>JAYEFW010000251.1:0-2564 GCA_034658795.1 Thermodesulfobacteriota bacterium | reverse complement strand
AGGTGCTGCTTACCGAATATATGATTGAATGTGACCTGCCTATATCCAGCGGTATTAACTTAAAGCCGCAGGACCTCATCCACGTTACAATACAACATGTAAATGCAAGGAAAAATGTTATTTCCGTATTTGTGAGCTGATAATGCCTGCCGTCAGTGTAGAGATCTTGGCACATTTCTTCCATCCTTTATTCTACCCCTTTTTGATAGGCGGTTACAATCTAAGCCTTTGAATTCACCTAAAATCGGCTCGGCTTTTGTGTTCAGCTCCAGTTCCATTTTTTTTGTTGGCATTTAATGCCTTGGTTGCTTTGGAAGCTGTGCACCATGCCATACCGCAACTATCCAAACAATATCGCCTTTGATTTTATAAAAAAAACGGTATGGCGATATAATCACCTCCCGGTAGGGAAGTTCTGGAAATTCTGGCATGATTCTTCCAGACTTAGGAAAGTCCTCAAGCCTTCGCAAAACTGTTTCGGAATGCTCTCGAAAACTTGTTGCTGCAGAAGGTTTATCCCGCCGAATATATGCGAGAGCATACAAAAACTGGGATCTGGCAGAAGGCGTAAAGCGGACTTTCACGATGGCTCCTGGGACAGGATTAAATCGGCTTCAGCAAGAACAGTATCAAGATCATAACCCTCTCCTATTTCTATTTCCTTATTTCCCTTAGCCAAAAGCCGAAGGAGCTCTTTATCGTGTTCAGATTTTTCATACGCCTCGACACCGATTATGACGGCAGCTGCCCGACCTCTTTGTGTAATGATAATGGGTTCCTTGTTGTCTCGTAATTTTTTCAGGACACTGGCAGCGTCCTGCCTCAAATCGCTTATCGGAAGGATATTCATAAGTTTTCCCATTGTGTACCTCCTATTGTATTTTTACAAGTACCACCAATTGAGGTAAAAAGCAAGCGTTTACTTGAATAATGACATGATATAGTACGCCAAGGGTGAGCGTGAGCAACGGCCTATATGAGTGCCAAGTTTGCACGGCCTTTACGTAAAACCGCTATCTTCAAGCCGTCTGCTCAACGTATTTGTTATGTGCCGGGGCAAACTTGCGGGACGGGCAATCCGCAGGGCAATTCTGCTCATTTGCTACTCCTTGGTTAAGTTGTGGAGCAACTCAGCCTTGGAGTAACAAATATCGTTCAGATGGTAAAACCACTGAACTGTGACCTGGCCCAAAGGGCCAGGTTTTCTATTACCCCGCCCTCCGTCCAGATCGTTTACTGCCCTGGTTATGCCGTGTTGCAGCATCAACAACAATCTTCCCTATCTCATTTTCAGTCATGATTACCCTTTTCTTTTTGCGCCTTTGCGTCTTTGCGCGAGGATTTATTTAATCCTAATCATCCATTTTTTAACCACTTTTTCGCGAAGCGATGATTCTTTTTGTCCGGCGAAGTCCGCCGGATAAATGTCTGCGTCAGTCTGCGTCTAATCGACCCTTGCCCTCCGTCCTCTGTCTTCTGTCCTCTGACTTCTGTCTTCCTACTTATCTCGGTGAGATTCTTATAATGATACCCAACCTCATGCCCCATTTCTGCAATTTATCTGATGATATCCTCATCATAACTCTCTTTTACAATACGAAAATAATAACATGCATTTACGTTTTCACTATTCTCCATGCGAGCCATTTTCAAAGAGTTCCCCGGCAATAGATCTACATCATGCCTGATAATGATAGTTTTTTCTATAGGCTGTTGGATACAATCTTGCATTGCCTAAGACCCCCCCATTATTAACTTTATCCTTGACTTATCATGCATTCGTGCTATCTTAAATTATAATTTTAATTTTAGGAGAACTTATGAACACTATAAAAACAGTCGGCAGCAGCGGGCAGATATCCTTAGGCAAAAAATTCGCAGGTCAAACTGTAATGTTGGATGAAATTGACACAGGCGTTTGGATTGTCAAGCTGGGGCGCTTCATTCCCGATAATGAAAGGTGGCTTCACAGGCCGGATGTCCATGCCGAACTCAACGAAGCAATTGCCTGGGCAGAGAAAAATCCGCCCGAGGATACAAACTTTGAGGAATTAGAAGCCCGGATCAAATGATGAACCAGAAAACACATCAACACATACGTTTGGATTTGAACAATCCTGTCTTTCAACGCCTGTTTTTCAATCTGTCCAAAAACGATCAGCACAACACTCTCAATACTTTGCGGAAATTGGCAAACATGACATGGCAACAGGTATATGTTGATCATGGACTAAAATGGGAGGTCATTTTATCTCAAAAAGGTCCAGGCGGCAAAAAGCTTTACAGTTTTCGAATCGGCAAGGGTTTTAGGGGAGTCGCGTATCGTGACGGCTCATGGCTGCGCCTGTTGTCGTTACATCCTGATCATGATTCAGCTTATCAGTAGTCAATGTGCTCGCGATGGCTCCTCCTGAGGAATCCATCTTTTTCCTGGCTTGGCTTGCGGGACGTTCCTTGATATGTTGATTACTTATTTTTCAATAGTTTTAATTTGTTTTCTTTTGCAATTTTTTCACCGCGGGTTGCGGATTGGCTTGCTGTAGGCTGAGATATTTTTAAGCGTT
>JAYEFW010000250.1:0-11045 GCA_034658795.1 Thermodesulfobacteriota bacterium | reverse complement strand
GTTGTAAGCATTAATGAAGCAACGCTACCAGCATTTTGCAGGGCAAAACGAACCACCTTGGTAGGATCTATAACGCCGGCTTCTATCAAATCTTCATATTTGTCTGTATCTGCATTAAAGCCATAAGCATCTTTGCCTCTCTTTACTTTATCAATCACAACAGAACCTTCAAGGCCTGCATTGTTGACAATCTGACGAAGCGGTTCTTCAATAGCACGCATAACAACCTTTACACCAAGCTTCTGGTCGGCTTTAATTTTTATCTTATCAAGAACAGACAAACATCGAACCAGCGCAACGCCGCCCCCAGGCACAATACCTTCTTCAACAGCAGCACGGGTAGCGTTCAATGCATCTTCAACGCGAGCCTTCTTTTCCTTCATCTCGGTCTCGGTTGCAGCACCAACATTAATGACGGCAACTCCACCAATAAGTTTTGCCAGACGCTCCTGGAGTTTTTCACGATCGTAATCTGATGTTGTCTCATCAATTTGAGCACGAATTTGTCTTACACGGCCTTCCAGCGCACTGCGAGCGCCCGCGCCGTCAACAATAGTAGTATTATCCTTGTCAATGTTCATGCGTTTTGCTTTACCAAGATCTGCCAGAGTAATATTTTCCAGTTTAACCCCTATGTCCTCAGAAACAACCTGACCGCCTGTCAGAATTGCTATATCCTCAAGCATGGCTTTTCTTCTATCGCCAAAACCTGGGGCTTTAACCGCAGCAACCTGGAGTGTACCTCTCAGCTTGTTAACAACAAGAGTTGCAAGGGCTTCACCTTCAATATCTTCAGCAATAATCATAAGCGGTTTGCCCATTTTGGCTATCTGCTCAAGAATCGGAAGCAGATCTTTCATATTGCTGATTTTTTTCTCATTAAGGAGTATATAAGGCTCTTCAAGTGAGACAACCATCTTCTCAGGATCGGTCACAAAATATGGAGAAAGATATCCGCGATCAAACTGCATACCTTCAACAACTTCAAGTGTTGTTTCCATGGTCTTAGCTTCTTCAACGGTAATTACGCCTTCTTTACCAACCTTGTTCATGGCCTCGGCAATGATATTGCCTATGGTTTCGTCATTGTTTGCAGATATTGTGCCTACCTGTGCTATTTCACGCTGCTCTTTGGTCGGCTTGCTAATCCTATAAAGTTCTTTGACAACAACGTCAACGGCCTTGTTAATACCTCGTTTTATAGCCATAGGATTGTTTCCGGCTGCAACAAGTTTCTGGCCTTCTTCATAAATGGCTCTTGCAAGAACCGTAGCGGTCGTTGTCCCATCGCCAGCCATATCGCTTGTCTTGCTGGCAACCTCTTTTACCATCTGGGCACCCATGTTTTCAAACTTATCTTCAAGTTCAATCTCTTTGGCCACAGTTACTCCGTCCTTTGTAACTGTGGGAGAACCCCAGGATTTATCAATAACGACATTTCTTCCTTTGGGTCCAAGGGTAACGACAACCGCATCAGAAAGAGTTGTAACACCCTTTAGCATAGATTCACGGGCTTTCATGTTATACTTTATTATTTTAGGCATGTTATCTTATCCTCCAATATTTTAATTATTATTATTCGATTATACCAAGAACATCGTCTTCACGCATGATCAGATATTCCTCGCCTTCAATCTTAACTTCGGTTCCACCATATTTGCTGAATAAAATCTTATCGCCCTTTTTTATCTCTAAAGCAATCCTTTTGCCGTCTTCGCCTATCCTGCCGATACCAACAGCTACAACCTCGCCCTCCGCAGGTTTTTCCTTAGCTGTATCGGGAATAATAATTCCTCCCTTTGTCGTAGTTTCTTCTTCTACACGCTTTACTAAAATTCGGTCTTGTAATGGTCTAAGTTTCATTTTGTAAATTCTCCTTTTATTTATGACTAAATTATTTCTGTAACAATCATGAATAACACAAAATATTTTAACGCATTAACAATGTGGCTTCACTTAATATTTGGGGTAACAACAATTAATCTCCAAAAAATCAAAACTTACTCAAATTATTAATAATATATTTATCAGAGTGCCCAAATTTGTCAGATAATATATAAAAAAGGCAAGGCAGGGGCTTTCTATTATGAAGCTTTATCGGTAGTTTTGTTTGAATTATCAGTAGTTGCAACTGATTTTTTCTCCTTCTTTTTTTGAGAAGTGCAAGCTTTTTTGGATTTGTTTGCGTAGTCAGTTACATACCAACCTGTCCCTTTAAGATGAAAAGTACTCTGTGAAACGAGTTTTTGAAGCTTTCCCGAACAATGCCTGCATTTAGTTAGAGGTTTGTCGGAAAATTTCTGAATTACTTCTTTAATCTCACCACATTTCATACATTCATATTCGTAAATAGGCATCTTAAAAAAACTCCTGCATCAAATTTTTTAATCTTGACCACTTGACTACAATAAGGAAATTGAAAGTCATTTATAATAAAATCAAATTCAGTTTTAAATATTAAGCGCTTTTTGGGGGTTGTCAAGAAGTAACCTCCTGCTTTTTTCTTTACTTTCAGGAATTTTGCAAACCATCAAAAGACATGCGCCATTTATTATAAAATTTTAACACATCTGTAAGACCCGAAAATCTAATTGTCTTAAGAATCTCATGTGTTTTTTCATGAACACGGGCCTCTTCTGTCAGCTTTTCTTCAGGTGAAGCATCAAAGCTTTGGAGAAATTTGCTGAATCTTACTATATGAATTAATTCATGAATAATAATATATAAGGTGAATGGAAAAAGTTTTATCTCGGATAATTGCTCAAGAGTTGCAAGGATAGAATGATCTTGAAGACATATTTTATAAAAATCATAGGTCGAAGATTCAAGGGAAGTATTTTTTCGCTGCCCCTTGTAACGAATGATTTGAGCATAAGGAGAGTGAACTATTTCGATAGGATCAAGATCAACAAGAGTCTTGACATCATACCTCCTGTGAAGCCACTGACTGGCAGACATCTTGTAATGGTTACTGACTAGTTCCTCGGCTATTGCAACAGACTCGTTTACAATTTTTATCTGATCCATGTTGAAAGCTTGCAGTTTTTTCATTTTATCTAATTGAAAAGTTCTTTAATAAAATTGTGGACAAATAAATACAAAAAATGGTAATAAATCTTTTATCGTAAAAAATTAGATAAGGAACGGGGGGTGATTTGTTGGGTAGTGTAGTTAAAAAACGAAGAAAAAAAATGAGAAGACATAAACACAGAAAGCTTTTGGCACGCACACGCCATCAGAGAAGAAAGGGCAAATAATGGTGTATATACTCTGAGACCTTTGCAAAACGCTCCCTTTTGCCCAATTTCAGCGTCAGGCTCAAATTTTAAGCCTCAAAATACTCTATGTATTCCTATATTTAAAATTTTCGCCTTCCTTGAACTTGAACAAAATTGAGCATTTTTCAAAGGTCTCACTCTCTTATAAAAATTAGAAAAAGCACCGAGCTTTAAGGAGTCGGTGCTTTTTATTTTTCATTATTTGCTCTTTGGCCTGTCACTTATACCCTTTTAGATATTTAAAGAACTCTGAGTCTGTTGAAAGAACAATAGAACTGTTTTTATCAAGCGCCTGGCCGTAAACATCAAGCGTTTTGACAAATGAATAGAATTCCGGATCCAACCCATATGCTTTGGCATATAATTTTGTCGCCTCAGCATCAGCCTTACCTTTTATTTCCTGGGCAACTCTGTATGCTTGTGAGGTAATCAGCTTTAAATCCCTTTCTTTTTCACCCAGAATCTTACGGGCCTCCCCCTGACCTTCGGAACGGAATTTCTCTGCTATCTGATTTCGTTCTGCAATCATTCGGGAATAAACGGTTCTTCTTACTTGCTCTACGTAATTAATGCGCTTTATCTTAACATCAACCAGCTCAATGCCGAATTTTTCAAGTTTGGGCTTGGCCTGCTTCAGTATTCCCTCTGTAATCTTCTCTCTGCCTGTTTTGATAACAGATACAGATCTTTTTTTAACATCTTCCAGTCCTATTTCAAAAGTATCAAGCTCCCTGTTGGTAGTTCTTACTGTCTCTATAAGACTGTAGGAAGTAATAAAATTTCTAACAGCAGGATCAATAATATCATCAAGCCTTCCCTGAGCGCTTATTATATTGCCGACTGTCTGGAAATATTTAATCGGATCAACGATTTTCCACCTGGCAAATGTGTCAACCCATATATATGTTTTATCCAGAGTTGGTATCTGACCTGGCTCCCCATCCCAGTGCAACAGGTTTTTGGGAAAGTAGGTTGCCTGCTGAATAAAAGGAACTTTAAAATAAAGACCCGGCGCGTGCTTAGTCTCGCCCATGACTTTTCCAAACTGAGTAATAACAACCTGTTCTGTTTCATCCACAACATAAGCTGAAGCAAAAACAAGGAGAGCTGCGATTACAGCAATTATTATAATAAAACCTTTGGATTTCATTTCGCCACACCATTTTTTCCAAGATTAAGTAAAGGTAATAAATTTTTCTGATCAGCATCTATTATATACTTATGACCTAGTTTGGGGAAAAGATCTGTTACAGTCTCAAGGTACATCCGCCTCTTTGTAATATCCTTTGCCTTAACATACTCATTATAAAGGGCAACAAACCTTGAAGCATCGCCTTTTGCGCGGTTAATACGATCAAGAGAATAGCCTTCAGCCGCTTTAATAGTTCTCTCTGCCTCTCCTCTTGCCTGAGGAATTGCCTTGTTATAATCCTCTTTTGCCTGATAGATCAATTTTTCTTTTTCCTGTACAGCCTGATTTACTTCATTAAATGAGGGCTGTACTGCTTCGGGAACATTTGTCTTTTTCATCTCTATGGTTACAACAGATATACCGGTTTCCGACTTGTCCATCTCCGCCTGCAAATGCTGTCGAGCCTCAACGGCTATTTCTTCCCGCTTTGTTATAACCTCATTAATGCTTCTATCTCCAACTACAAGCCGCATAGAGGCTTCGGCCATATCTACAAGCAACTTGCGGGGATCTTGAACTTTAAATAAATAATTATAGGGATCTTTTACCTTGTACTGAACAATCCACGGCACCAGGCCAACATTAAGATCTCCGGTAAGCATGAGAGACACATTCATACTTTCAGCGCCGCCGGATGCAAAAAGTTTTCTAGCTTCACCACTTGGGGATCGGAAGCCAAACTCTTCTTTGTAAACACGTTTCACCTTAACCTTTGTTACTTTCTCAATGCCTGCCGGCAACTTGAAATTAAGACCGGGCTGGGAAACACGAATATATTTACCAAATCGCTGAATAACTCCGACCTCATCAACTCCTACCGTAAAAAATGTAGATGAACCGAAAAATAGAGCTATCAAAATAATAATTAAAATCGGTCCGCCCGGGAACTTGAACTGCTTGATGTTTTTAAGAATCTCATCAACCTGCGGAGGAACCCCGCTTCCGCCTCCACCCGTCTTCTGTTGCTGCTGCTGTTTTAGTTTTTCCCAATCCCAACTCATAGTTTCTTTCCTGTAAATTTAATTTATTAAAAATAAATAAAATAATACTCTTTATCAACAAATTTTTTGAGCCTTGAATTTTGTAGTATATAAATTGCCTGATATTTCAAGTCAAGCAAAAAGCAAAAAGTTATGCGAAAATCAAGGCTTTTGGATTATTGAAGAGTTTTTCTTGACACTTAATCTAATTTAAAAATATTTATCAGGATTATGAAATCAAATAAAAACAATCCTAAAGAATTTGAGCACATAAGCAGTATTATAAATAAAATCATAAAAACCTATCGCCACGAGACAGGTGATGACCTGAAAAATGTCTGCAGCATATGGAATAGTACTGTAGGAAAGTCTGTTGCGGAAAACGCTCAACCTTTTGCATTAAAAGGAAAAATTCTTATTGTAAATGTTACAAGTTCGAGCTGGATACAACAGCTCCAGTTTTTTAAAAACGATATATTAAGAAAGATAAACATTTCAGCAGGGAAAGAACTGGTCGAAGAAATAAAATTTAAAATCGGAACTATATAGTAACGGTTTACGGTTGTCGGTTTACGGTTTTTTGGTAGTCCATACAAAGCAATGCAGGTTTGAAAATACCGCCTTGTATTATCTTGCAAACACCTGATTTTTCGTTACGTGTTAACAGAAGCCATAATATGTAACTTATTGAAATTATTGACCCGCATTGTTTTGTAGGGACTACCGGTTTTTTCAATAAACTTTGCAATGACTGAAGCATTTTAACGGTTAACCGTGAACTGTGAACTGTAAACCGCAAACGGCTACGTTTAATGAAAGATTTTTCAACTGATACTTTTTTCAATGGCAAAATAAAGGTTAAGCAAAACCGGTCTGGGTACCGTTTTTCCATAGATGCTGTTTTATTGGCCTGTCATGCCGGCAAGTGTCCGGGCGGCAGGATTCTTGATCTGGGAACGGGCTGCGGCATTATCCCTCTGATAATGGCGTATCGTAATCCGAAACTCACAGTTTATGGAATTGAGATACAGAAAGAACTCGCTGATATTGCAAATATAAATGTTAAATCAAATAACATGAAAAATCAGATTACTATTCTTTGCCAAGATATGAAAGAGCAGCATTATGATATGATTTCAGGGCCGGTTGATATGGTTGTCAGCAATCCTCCATACCGGAAGGTTTTATCCGGAAGAATGAACCCTGATCAACAAAGGGCTGTTGCCAGGCATGAAATCAAAGCTACACTTTTCGACGTTATTGAAACCGCTCGCAGGATGCTGCGTACTTCGGGAAGAATTGTGATGGTTTATTCCTCAAATCGACTAACTGATATTCTTACACAAATGCGCTCTTTTAATATTGAACCGAAATTCCTTCGCACTATTCATTCCAACAGAAATTCTGAAGCAAGACTGATTCTTGTCGAAGGGATTAAAGGGGGTCGACCGGGCGTAACCATAGCTTCTCCTCTGATAATCTACCATGAAGACGGTTCATACACCAACGAAGTAAAGCAAATGTTTCTGCCGTAAATAGTGGCTGACCGAAAACCTCCTGTTTTTCGGTCAGAAATTCGAAATCCGAATATCGAAATACGAAACAATGACAAAAATACAAATGCTCCAATAACCAAAATCACTGATTTCAAACTACTTAGTTTTGGTCATTTTCTAATTTGGTATTCGGATTTGTTTCGAGTTTCGGATTTCGATATTCGGATTTTGCCTGAACATGACTTTCCGTTCAGGCACGAGTCAGTTTATTTAAAACAAGACCCGTGATTACCTTTGGATAAAAATATGTTGATTTTTTTGGCATTATAAGGCCTTTATTTGCAATATCGCGTACCTGCTCAATCTTTGTTGGATTAAGAATAAAGGAAATATCGCATTTGCCCGAGACTGCTGCTTCTATGGCCTGTTTTTCACTGCTGGAATAAGTTATAATACTCTCGTTATCTAAGTTTGAATTATCAAAACCAAATATTTCTATAAAAATTAGACGGGTCAGAACGGTAACATCAAGATATCTTAATGCTTCTGGAAGGTCATTAGAAAACATCCGCTCCATTACACCTGATTTAAGCGTCAGCAGATAAAATTTCTTAGAGCCTTTCATCAAGACCCCGATAATGTTTTTTGAGGCATTTGATTTAAGAATTGATATAAATTCAGCCCGAGCTCTTTCAAAATCACTGTCCATAAAAGAAATTTTCAAAATATCAAAATAATCCTCTGCTTTGTTAATAAAAGAGCCTGTTATTGAACTTTTCAAGCCTTTAACCATGCGGTGAGCAGGCAGTATTACCAGTCCAGTATCTTCCATGCTGCTAAGATACATCATTATATAATTAGCTGGATGATCTTTATTAAAATCCGGATTGCTGCTCGATATCCAGTCTCTATAGTCAAGGGCGGTTTCATAACGATGGTGACCATCAGCAATAAAAAGTCTTTTCTCCTGCATTGCATTGGAAACATATCTGCAGGAATCTAAATCGGTTATGCGCCACATTTTGTGCCTGTGGCCATCATAATCAGTAAACTCTATTACTGGTTTCTGCTTTAATGCCAGCCCCTTTAATTTATCAATTATTATGTTTTTACTATCTGAATAAAGTGAAAAAATAGGGCTGAAATTGGCATGGCATGACTTCATAAGTTCAAATCTTTCCATCTTAACATTGGAAAATGTACTCTCATGTGGAACAATAACACCATCTTTAAACGGCTCCAGAGCAACTAAAGCAATAATTCCATAACGCGTGAAAATTTTATTTTCTAAAGAAAAATCCATGGATGTTAAATAAAATACAGGCGTTGTATCCTGTTCCAGGATATTTTCTGAAAACCAGTTTTTTAAAAAGTCAGATGCTCTGGTATAACAATTATTATTGATATTATCGTTCTCAGTTGTTTTGCCTAATATCAGCCTTATAATGTTCCGTGGATGTCGTTCGTAGAAATTATGCTGCCCCTGCTTTGAAATAACATCATAAGGCGGAGTTAGTACATCAGACAAGTTGCGAATTTTTTGCGGGTTATATAAGATTCCTCTAAAAGGGAGGACTTCAGCCATTTTATTAATTCCTTTGCTTTCAGGTGTTAAATAAAAAACGAACAAATACTAAAAAGAATAATCTTGTTCAAGTAAAACATGAATCAATTTCATAAGTTTTTAAAAATAATTTATTTGGAGCTTATTGACAGTTCAAATCAAAAATTATATTGACTCCTACTTGCTCCAATTATAATTTTTGGGTATTGGAGAGGTGGCCGAGCGGCTGAAGGCCCCGCTCTCGAAAAGCGGTATCCTGTTAATAACGGGATCGTGGGTTCGAATCCCACCCTCTCCGCCATTAATAAAATAGTATAGTATGGTAAATTTCCATTTTTTGCCTAATGAATTCGGTATTATAGGATAGACGAGTAAAAAGTGCCTAAAGTGAGCTAAAGTGCCTAAAATTCTGGTAGGCCTTCGGCGTGCTATCTATTTTCAGAGCTTGATTATAATTTCAGCCGAAAATAAAGTGAGCAAAATTGTATGGTAAAAAAGTTAAAATTAGCAGCGCCGAAGGTGCATTCATTAACTTTAGGCACTTTAATATACTTTAGCGCACTTTAGACACTTATTTTGCGGAGAGATGTCCGAGCTGGCTGAAGGAGCACGACTGGAAATCGTGTGTGCTGTCAAAAGCGGCACCGAGGGTTCGAATCCCTCTCTCTCCGCCATTAATTAATCAGGAAAATTCTATATGTCCTACCTTGTTCTTGCTCGCAAGTATCGACCCCAAACCTTTGACGAGGTTATAAAACAAAACCACGTCACCCAAACTTTAACTAACGCTATCAAATCGCGTCGGGTCGCCCATGCAATTCTTTTTACCGGACCAAGAGGGACCGGCAAAACCACTGTAGCACGAATATTGGCAAAGGCTATGAATTGCAAAGAGGGCCCTACCCCGATCCCTTGTAATATATGCGGATCATGCCGTGAAATTACTTCAGGAAATGCGGTTGACGTGTTTGAAATTGACGGTGCATCGAACAACGGCGTTGAACAAATTAGAAGTCTGCGTGAAAACATAAACTATATGCCGGCTCACAGCCCTAACAAAATATACATTATAGATGAAGTCCACATGCTGAGCATCTCTGCATTTAACGCTCTTTTAAAAACTTTAGAAGAACCCCCATCACATGTAATGTTTATTTTTGCAACTACCGAGCCTCATAAGATACCCATAACTATACTTTCCAGGTGCCAGCGTCACGACTTCAAACTAATTGATATCGAGTCAATTTCAAATCATATGAAGGATATATGCTCTAAAGAACATATTGATATAACTGAGGAAAGCCTGATGTTGATTGCCCGCGAAGCCGGGGGTAGTATTAGAGATGCGTTAAGCCTTCTTGATCAGATAATGGCATGTTCAGAAGGAACTATCAGCTACAAAAACATTTTAGACATTCTTGGAGTTGCCGACAAAAAAATAATTTTTGATATTTCAAATGCAATTTTACAAAAGAATATTCCGGAAGCTCTTAATGTAGTGGATGAAATTTATGCCCGCGGATATGAAATGAAAAAATTTTATGCGGAAATTATTGAACATTTCAGAAATCTGCTTGTTGTAAAGATGGGCAAAAATATCAACAAACTGATAAATCTCCCTTCACATGAAATAGATTTAATGCAAGATCAGGTTCAGGACATTTCCGAATCTTATTTGAACCATACTTTTGATCTTCTCTTCAAAGAGGTGGCTTCGATAAGGCTTTCGGCTCAACCAAAGTTGGCACTTGAGATAGCATTTATCAGGCTATCTCAGATAAAGCCTGTATTACCTATTGATTTGCTTATAGAAAAACTTGATGATTTAAAAAAAAACCTTCCGGCAATTCCCGCTAATTATGAAGTTGCTGAAAATAAGGACGCTTTAAAATATTATAGTAAGACCCCACAAGGAATTTCAGAAGGAATTTCAGAAGAGCCGACTGATTCAACGGAGCTTAAAGAATCATGCAGCTCCTCTTCTTATGATTCTAATGATAATCTTGAAATTACATGGAATAAACTCCTTGATATTTTTTCAAAAAACCATCCTGCTCTTGCTGCAAATCTGGCAAAGTGTTCCTTGAAAAAACTTACCAAACAAAATATTGAAATTGAGGTGCATGGTAATGGTTATAATATAAATATGATAAAGCGTGATAAAAATGTTGCTATCATAAAAGAAATATGCAGTAAATTTTTTAAAGAAAAGATGAATCTGACCATAAAAGCCAAAAACAAACAAAATAGTGAAAAAAAACAACAGGGGGAAAATCAAAACAACAATTTGAAGCAAAAAGCATTGAGACACCCTCTGGTAACGGATGCAATCGAAATTTTTAACGGAAAAGTCGTTGATGTAAAAATTATATAGGAGGTATTTACTCATGAAAGGCATGGGAAACATGATGAAACAGGCTCAAAAGCTTCAGGCCAAGATGCTTAGAATGCAGGAAGAGCTGGCGGATAAAACCGTTGAAGCAACTGCCGGCGGCGGTATGATTAAGGCCGTAGCAAATGGCAAGCAGCAGATAT
>JAYEFW010000249.1:0-2578 GCA_034658795.1 Thermodesulfobacteriota bacterium | reverse complement strand
TTTCACACAAAATCGCTAAATTAATTATTTACGTTTTAATTTCCTCATTCCATCTCGGGTCAGAAAACGTAGAGAATCCAATAGTATTGTGCCTGTTTCCGGGCGGTGAAAACCGGAATCCAGTGCAGTACCCTCCGGGCTGGAAGCTGTGCAGGTCTTGAAATGAGGTAAATTGGCGTTAGTAAATTTATAGCGGCTTCTTACCCAATTATTTTTGTCCGGTATGCATTCCCACGCAGGAGCATGGGAACGAGTCAATAATTTTATTACAATCTATTTTCCATAAAAATTACAATGAAATAGATCACATGATGGATATGAAATTCATTACACCCCTTTTAACCTTCGCCATGAAGTATAAACACAGCAGCGATTCCCGATGGCCACATAACCTATTGATAATAAAAGAAATTTAAAAACCGCTTTCGTAAACAAAAATCATTAAAAATCAGACGGTTACATGATTTAACACAAATCACAAACTCCATTTTAAGCCAACCTTTTGAATTTACAACAAAAAAGTTTACGAAAGGTGTGATTCAAAAACGTTGTTAAATCAATATGTTATCATGCCGTCGGGAATCGCTGTAAACACAGCCTAAAAGAACGGGTTCGGGTATTTTGCTTTTATTTTACAGACCTTGTTTTAACTTCAGCCTTATTCTCATAAAATTCAGAGGTATAGCCGCTCTTGCCGGTTGATTTTCCGGTTAGTTTTATTCCTCTTGTTCTTGCACCGATGTCGTTTGCCCTTGTCTTGACGAAATAGACACCGCCCTGAGTGTGAAGGTCAATCTTGCCCAGCGGTGATGTGCTTGCATATACGGTTATATTTTCCTCGCCGAATGGAGGGTTTATTTCCAGATCAAACCTAAGGTGTATAGGGAGGTAAAAATATGCGGACTAACATTATGTTTGATGATAAACTTGTTGAAAAAGGTATGAAATATACCGGAATAAAGACAAAAAAAGCTCTCAGAAAACTTGTTCAGCGAAAGAAGAGAAAAGGGTCTACCCCTGTTTCAAAGGTTTCAGGCGAAGGGAACCAATAAGGTCATTTAGATCGGAATCGCTTAATGTTTAAAAATCGGGATCTGTTTTATTATTTCATGTGGTTGCATTAGCAGTTGTTTTATTTGTTATCAACACCGCGATATACTTCTTCAAAGAGTTCTTCAAATGTAGAAATCGTTCTGTTACGTTTCACTGCTTCATCAATCATACGTTTTGCATCGTTGGTCTTGTGACCAAGCTGAGAAACCAGCACATTCAGCATCTGTTTTGAAATGTCTTCCACAATCTGTATTTCTTCGGGCCCGTCCCCGGCAGTTAAAACGAATTTATCCATTTTTCCTTTAAGTGAGGCAATAATTTTCTGGGCTGTTCTTGTTCCAATGCCTTTTAATTGTTTAAGTTTAGCCGTATCTTTTGATTCAATGGCGCTCGCTATTTCACGGACCGGGATATTAAGCGCTTTGACCGCCTTAAGGGGGCCTATGGCTTCAACAGAAATAAAATACTGAAAGAATTCTTTTTCGATTTCCAGATTAAAGCCGATTAAAACCGGCTTTGGTTGTCGTTCAGTCTGGTGATAGTAGATATAAAGAGATATTTCTTCTCCATCTGTCTTTGTTTTAAGAGTATCCATTACGATTGCAGGCAGCAGGATTTCATATCCTATCTGATTAGCAAGAATTGTTATCCGCTCTTCTTCTTTTTTTAATAGTTTTCCTTCAATATAATTTATCACGGATGCTCCGCTTTACCTCGTAAACTTTGGCCGATGCATTTTTTGTAACGAAACAAGCCTATAAGTGCCAAGCTCATGGCATCGGACGCATGGTAAGGTCTAATAGGAGTTGTTAAGTTAACTAAGTGCCTTACAGATTTTTCAAGCTGCATTTTAGTTGCATTTCCGTTTCCAGTCAAAACCTGCTTTGATTCACGAACAGGAATCTCAATTGAAGGCACGTCAACCCGGCATCCGGCAAGAAGGATAACACCTGAAACCTTTCCCAGTATAATCCCGGACTTTGGATACTTTTCCAGAGAAAAAACATCTTCTACAACCATTAGATCCGGTTTTTCATCCTTTAAAATCAGGATAAGCTTAGAAAAGATTTGGTCAAGACGGGTCGGTAAGGAAATATTTTTTGAAGTATTAATACTGCCATATGAAAAGCCGTCAACTTTAGACTCCATTCCCCTAACGATGCCAATGCCGGTTGCAGCCAGGCCTGGATCTATACCGATGACTTTTATCATATTGGGTAGTAACAGTTCACGGTTAACGGTTGTCGGTTCACAGTTTTTTCAATGAACTATGCAACGACTGAAGCATTTTAACTGTTAACCGTGAACGGTTTTATGCCTATATAGACTTTCAGACAATTAATTTCACAAGGCCAGAAGGATGAAGGCGTATTAGTTATACGTCGACGACTGATAACACAGTGAAATTATTTATCTGAAAGTCTATAGTTGCTTTAATTTCTTTGTCGCTATCTTAGCTTCATTGGACTTAGAATATTTTTTGACAAGTTCTTTCAATATAAGACGAGCATTTGCTTTGTCTCCA
>JAYEFW010000248.1:0-2591 GCA_034658795.1 Thermodesulfobacteriota bacterium | reverse complement strand
TACTGCCGTCACAAAAAAAGATGGAAACTGGTGGGTGGGTTGGGTATCAGAGGTTCCAGGCGTTAACTGCCAAGAACGAACTCATGAAGAATTATTGAAAAGTTTAAAAATAACGTTAAAAGAAGCTTTGGATTTTAATCGGAATGATGCATTAATATCAGCAGGCAATGATTACCAAGAAGAACAAATTGCTTTATGAAAAGAAAGGAATTACTTAAATATCTTCGCAATAATGGTTGTGAATTTTTAAGGGAAGGTGGACGTCATTCATGGTGGCATAATCCAACATTGAATAAAAAGTCAGCTATTCCAAGACATAATGAAATTAGAGATATTTTGGCAAAGAAAATTTGTAAAGATCTTAGTATACCGCCAATAAAATAGGAAATATATAACGTAGTTGACAAGCTTGAATAAATCCGGTCGACTTTTTCTACGCCGCAATTACTTGCCCTGTTAAATCGGCTATACCGTTCCCCAAGGATTGAATCCTTTTTATCCAATGCACATAGGGCTTGCTCAGTTCTGTAACTGAGGTGTCTGACCCGTGTAGCATGCCGCACCTGATCCAGCAGTTTCGGCTTGACCGTCCTAACCTTTATCATGTATATCTCCTGCAAATTGTTATAGATATTTCTTGACTTGCAACTATCTGGATATCTTAAACAAAGATTTTATGAAACACTATCTAATGCTCTGATTGCTGAGAATTTAGGAAAGGTCAAGCAAGTATGAATGAAGGGCTTGGAAAACACAAAAAAGTAAAATAAGGAAATTTATACTTTACTTTTATTTCTAAAAGTAAAATAAATGGACTTATATTTTACTTTAGGAGCGTTTATGGATATTAAGGACTTCAAAGCAGGTTCATATAGAAAAGGATATGAGTACCGCTACTTCTTACCTGAAAAAATAAACCATTCCTTTTTCTGGACCAATGAGGCTATCAATGAACTGTTGGAAAAAGCCTCATTTAAACTGGGAGAACTTAATTCTTTTTCCCGATTTGTTCCAGATACAGACATGTTCATCATCATGCACATTTTAAAGGAGGCAGTGGTTTCCAGCCGAATTGAGGGTACCCAAACCAATATAGAAGAAGCCCTTATAGAAGAGAAGGAAATTGAGCCGGAAAGGCGGGACGATTGGAAAGAGGTCAATAACTATGTAAGCGCAATGAATGCTGCCATAGAAGAGCTTAAAACCCTTCCATTATCTAATAGACTCATTAAAAATACCCACAAAATACTTCTTTCCAGCGGCAGAGGCGAGCGTAAAAATCCGGGTGAATTTCGCCAATCTCAAAACTGGATTGGCGGAGCAAGTCTTACAGACGCGGTGTTTATTCCTCCGGCGCATATAGAGCTGCCGGATTTGATGTCTGATCTGGAATTTTTTCTTCATAATTCTGAGATAAAAGTTCCCCATCTGGTAAAGATAGCGATAGCCCACTATCAGTTTGAAACTATTCATCCATTTCTGGACGGCAATGGCAGAATAGGACGATTGCTTATTACCCTTTATCTGGTATCAAGCGGTATTTTGGACAAACCCCTTTTGTATCTCTCCGAATTTTTTGAAAAGAACAAGACACTCTATTACGACAACCTGACCTTTGTCCGAACCAAAAACGACCTTGGACAATGGATCAGGTTTTTTCTGACAGGGATTATCCAGACCGCAGAAAACGCTGCTACAACATTGAAGAGGATCACCGATTTAAAAGCATCCCTTGAGAAGGAACGAATCCTTCTTATGGGCAAACGATCTAAACCTGCAATAGAGTTTCTTCACCAGTTGTTTAAAAAACCAGTCGTAACAATCAAGGATGTGCAGGCAATGACCAGCCTGTCACCCAAAGCGGCAAATGATCTGGTCAAGGCCTTTGTTGAACATAAAATACTTATTGAAACGACCGGCTATCAGCGCAACCGGGTTTTTGTGTTTGATGAGTATATAAGTATGTTCTGATGGGTGAGTGGAAGCAAAGAATGCCTTTTGAATAGGCATTGTTGGCTTTGGGGCCAAGTGATTTGCGACGTTCAGTAAGAACTAATGGTGATAACAATGAAAGACAATCGTTGGATCATGAAACCCAATAAAGCTAAAGCAATAATGCTTGCTAAGCGCCAACTACCCGAGTTTGTTTGTGATGCAGTAAATTTGGAAGGCATTAACTTCACATTACCGAAAATCCAGACATTATTAGATGGTATAACAGTTGGCGGGTATAATCTAACAATTTGGTGTCAAAATTTGGTGTTAAAGCTTGAATTGTGAATTAATGCTTGACAATTAAGCCGCTATTTTTTAGCAAAATCAGTAAGGGCAAAACATGGGGAATTGAACCGCAAAAGCGAGCGCATTCCCCGAAGTTTGTCTAAGCAAAAACTAAGATCCAGCTTATGCGGAGCTGTAGAGAGCTTCAATAAAGATAAAAAAGTAAAAAGCCAATTTGAAAAAATTAATTCACAATTCAAGCTTAATGACACCAATTATTCATTCCACCTTCCTGAAATCTTCTTAATCTTTATCGTCTCCATGAATTAATTATAGGAAGGGTGTTATATTTGAGGCAAGATTTTTTACTT
>JAYEFW010000247.1:0-2614 GCA_034658795.1 Thermodesulfobacteriota bacterium | reverse complement strand
CATAGGCGGGTAAGCGCTGTTTGCCGAATGCAATTCCATAGTACCTTTTGTTTTCCTCAGAATCTTGAGAGTTGCCTCATGTAGAATGTTTCTAACTATAACGGCAACTATTTGTCCGTTTTCCGCTAGACTCTGGGGACGGATAATGGACAGGTCTCCATCAGCGATATGGGCATCGATCATGGAATCACCCTGAACACGAAAAGCAAAGCAAGTTTTGGAGCCAAAAATTGACGGGTCTATCCGCAGCTCATCTTCTCGATTCTCCAGCGCCATAATGGGAATGCCTGCAGTGATTCTGCCGATTATTGGGATGGTTTTTCCAACAGGCCCGCCAGGTATACGCCATGACCTTTTCTTGCCGGCAGGGGCAATAAGATACCCTTTTTTAACCAGAACATGTAGAATGCGGTGTATACCTGCCGGTCCTTTTAAACCAAAATGACCGCATATCTCGCGTATTGTGGGCGTGATACCGAGTTTTTCCTGATATGAACGGATATAATATAATACTTCCGCCTGCCTTTGAGTGAGCTCCAAAATATAACTCCCTATGAGAACAGCATATCTCCCGGACTTTTGACACCCTTACCTCCACGATTTCATTTTCACCCATCTCGGCAGGATGTCGTTTGCCATGGTAAAAGATAAATTTGTATCCTATTCAAAAAACGTGGAACAGCTCTGATTTGAAAGCAATTTACTGACAATAAATACTGACTATTATATTCCGATTCGCAGCAAAGCGAGACGATACATTCATACCTATGCAATAATATATTGTCTGCTGGTACATTTCAAGAATATACTGGAAATTTGAAGGAATTGAAAAAAACTTCCCTATTCAATCTGTGGCAAGAAATTTCGAGCTGTGCGGGTAAGATTTGACAAATATAAGGCTGAAAATTTTGACTTTGGCAAAAAAATCCATCAGAATGAAAAGTAGTAGACATTCACCTCTGCATTTGAGATGGTTAGCTCTAAGGCTATCACTCATTAAAGGAGGCAACAATGGCTAAGTACAAGATCAAAGTTCATGTAGAGTTGGTTGAATGTGATGATGCTGTTAATCATGAGCTGACAAAAAATAATGATGGAAGTTTCTCGATGGCAATAAGCGAGCAAGATGCGGTTAGCATTGATATGTGTGAAAAATCCGTATTACAAACTGCTTACCCTACAATACGTGAGGCAGTCTCAAACCACTTAAGCGAGATCTCAAAAAAAACCGTCCAGAGGTCGTGAAATCAATTGAGCGGATTGTTAAGGAACGTAACCGGAAACGTGAAGATCGGAAAAGACGCAAAACAGAAAGCAAATCTTTGAAGCAACCCGATATGGATGAAATTCCATTTTAGTATAGATGGATTTAAGAATAAAAAAGCTAAGTATAAAAACGCCATTCACTCAGACGAGCAGGTTTCATGGCGTTTTGAGGTTATGCAATAAACCGCCTTTCAGCGAACAAGGGCATTGAAAGTTTAAGAGTTATATCGCTGTAAAAAGAGAGGTGTATTATGTTCAAACTCACGGATTATATCCCCAAAGCGGAGCTGGAAACATTCTGCCGGAGAAATCATATAACCAAAATGTCTCTTTTCGGTTCTGCCCTGCGTGATGAATTAAAGCCGGGCAGTGATATTGACATTCTTGTGGAGTTTGACAAAAACCATATCCCCGGTTTGCTGGACCTTGCAGGAATGGAAATGGAGCTGGCGGAGATGTGCGGCAGAAAAGTCGACCTGCGCACACCGGCTGAACTTAGCCGGTATTTCAGAGATGATGTCTTGGAAAAAGCGAGGGTAGAATATGCAATCTAAAGATAGAATCCGCGTGCAGCATATTCTTGATGAAGCGGGTGAAGCCTGTAAATATGCGGAAGCCATTTCATTTGATGAATTTGTTGAAGACGGCAAAACCGTCCGGGCTGTTATACGCTCAATAGAAATTATCGGCGAAGCAGCCTCAAAAATATCCATTGAATTCCGCAAAGAATATCCGGATGTTCCCTGGCAAAAAATAATCGGAATGCGCAATCGTTTGATACATGTTTATTTTGATATTGATTACAACATTATCTGGCAAACAGTTAAAGAAAACCTTCCGCCTTTAATTGAGCAATTGCAATCAATTTTAAAGAAAAAAGAATAGTAAATGAAACAGATAGTTTTGGTTCAGTGATTGCCTCGTTTAAAAATGCTGTTGGCCATTCCCTGCGCCAGTTGATTAAACGCAAAAAAGGGCATCCCACCAATTCCAAATGAATTAAAGCAGAACTTTTTTGCTCACTTGCTAAACGACCGAAAACAGGGACTATGGTTTCTTAACGGCATGAGAACTAAGGAAATGCGGTAAATGAATACGAAGTGGTTGGATATCTAATTGAAAACAATATTGAAATTTTGATTCTTTTAAAATAATATTTCCTATCAAGACTATTAAGTTTACACAATAAAAATAAAGGAAAGACTATTATGGACAACCAGCATATTAATCCGGGCCGGCTGCTTGCAATATCCGGTAATTACTGGAAGGCCTGTACACTTCATGCAGGGGTTAAGCTCGATTTATTTACTGTAATAGGAGATGAGCAAGTTACGAGCGAAAATATTGC
>JAYEFW010000246.1:8466-11191 GCA_034658795.1 Thermodesulfobacteriota bacterium | reverse complement strand
TCGTTACAGTATTTTGTCAGTGATTAAAAATGCCTTACGTACACATATCTCTGATTTTTAAGGGTATTTATGTGCTTTCATGATGAGGTGGGTCAATAATAGCGTTACACTATTTGAATCTTAATAAAAGGAGGCCACTATGAACGTGTTAACACTTATTGCAATATTGGCAGCAGTGGCAGCAGTAGCCTCAGCTATCTGCGCTTATGCTGTAGTCAAAAGAATGGGGAAGCAAATGGAGCAATTCAGTGCTCACGAGTTGACACGTTTTTCCAATGAGCACAACTGGAATCTATATCTTCAACGTAGCACATTACCCCCAGCTCTTCCTGCTTGGAGGAACCTAAGTGACAAAGGATGGGCATGGCGCGTTCTACATTTGAATCACTTAAACCTGCTACAAGTTGCCTATACAGATCACAAGCGAGGTCTTTTAGGTCAGAAAGAGTCAGATGGTTGGATACTTATGGCTAAATTCTGGTTTTCCCATCTTCGGTCAGAGAGTTCGGATGTTGATATCGATGAAGGACGTAAAACGTTGAGACAGGTGCTAAAGCCGGAAGAGGGATATTCGGAAGAATTTCGTGACTGGCTACGTCAGAACCAAATCATCCCACCGAACCTCTTTTTCGATTAGCAGCACAAGCTGAATACATATAGATGTTACGTCAGCTAACAGTACGTTTGCAGCTCCTTTCACGCACCCAAACGCCTGAACGTTATCTTGTCAAGTTTCGATTTCTGCTATTAATCAAACATTCAGCCTTATTCACAACCAGTTGCGATATTGATATAATATCTATTAAACTTTATGGGGGGAGAATGTTGATCTTTCACCGAGAATTGCCGGGATATGTGCTTGTTGCTTGACATCACAATATGATCTGATAGAATAATAATTATGTTATCCGATCGTATAAATAAACTCCTCGACCGTATTGATTTTGGAAAAAATATTATAGATTCGCACCGGCCTTTTCCTGATGTCGTTCTATCACGGCTACATTATAATCTTACCATTGAATGGACTTATAATTCAAATGCAATTGAAGGAAACACGCTCACCTTAAAAGAAACTCTTCTGGTTCTCGAAGATGGTTTAACTATTGGAAAAAAATCATTAAAAGAACACCTGGAAGCTATTAATCATAAAGAAGCAATCATTTTTGTAGAGGAGCTGGCATCAGCGTCTCACGAAATAACAGAGAGAAATATAAAAGAGATTCATTCCCTGATACTAAAAGAAATCGACAATGATTATGCCGGGCGTTACCGGGATATCCAGGTAAGAATCAGCGGATCGAGTCGTACCCCCCCCGACCCTTTGCTTGTTCAGGAACTTATGGAACGATTTGCCGTAACATGGCTCGCCAATCAAGGGAAACATCCTGTTATCCAGGCGGCCATGGCTCATTATGAACTTGTCTCCATACACCCTTTTGTTGATGGAAACGGGAGAACAGCAAGACTTTTAATGAATTTAATTTTAATGAAGCACGGGTATTTCCCAGCCGTGATTTTAAAAAATGACAGAAAAAAATATTATGATACTCTTGAAAAAGGGCATCAAGGAAAAACTGATGACTTCATTTTTTTTGTCGGCAGAGCCCTTGAGCGAACAATAAATCTATATTTAGAAGCTATTCCATATGTTAAAACCAGCTTTCTTACCTTAGCTGAAGCAGCAAGGATATCTCCTTATTCAAAGGATTATTTGAATATCCTGGCCAGGCGAGGGTCAATCCCGGCATTTAAATTAAAACGCAACTGGCTGGTGTCAAAGGAAGCTCTGGAAAGCTATATCAGGTCGCATAAAAAGTGAGCAGATGAAAACAACTATAGATACACACTCCTTTCTTTGCGATCCCATTTTTAACTCTGACCGGACGGAAGTAATTGAGACGGTTTTTGAAAACACCTGCCGCCTGTATGGTAAACTCCTATAGCATGAAAACTTTCTTAATTTGCCATCGCGGAGCCCTTGGTGATTTTATACTTACATGGCCCGCTATTCACTGTTTACGAAAAATTTTGCCGGATTACCTTTTTAAAGGCATTGGCCGCCCGGAATATATGCGTTTAGCCATTAATCTCGGCCTGCTTGATTCATTCATAGACATGGATTCTTCAAAATTGCTCGATCTATTCAATGGAAAAGCAATTCCTCAGAAAATAGGCCATCCAAACGGCGCCGTACTCTGGCTGTCATCCGGACAGAATGTCGTTAATCTTCTAAAAAAATATGCTTCACTGCCGGTTGCATTAATTGACCCATTTCCAGCCAGGCGGATGCATGTAGCACTTTATCACTGTCAATCCATGCAATCCCACTTTCCTGTTAATATTCCTAAAAACCTTTCTGATTGTTTTCCTCCAAGGACAAAAAAAGGTAATTATGCTCTGATTCATCCTGGAAGCGGAAGCCCTGCAAAAAACTATTCGCCCCGATTTTATCTTGCTCTTGCTGATGAATTGCAACGATTTGGATATAAAAAGACAGGGTTTATCGCAGGACCTGCAGAAAAAACAACCATCATGCATAAGGATTTTACAGGCAGATGGGTGGAATGGCCGGAAAATGTTGAAAGCCTGGCCAACCTGCTTGCCGATGCATCACTCTATATTGGAAATGACTCCGGTGTAAGTCATCTCGCAGGAATTCTTGGGGTGCCGGCAATTGTTTTTTATAAAACCACTGATCCGGAAGTCTGGGGAGTTATGGGCG
>JAYEFW010000246.1:6821-8366 GCA_034658795.1 Thermodesulfobacteriota bacterium | reverse complement strand
GGTGAATTTGTTTACGGCATTCACAAACCCGATTACACAGTTGTCAATCTCAGGGAAAGAGATCACATTACAACTCTTGGACATATTAACGGCAAAACCGCTGTTGAGAACAAAATTAACTTTCCTGCAAATGATGTAACAATTGATAACGCAGACTGGGTATTCGAAATCTCCAACTCCTTTTCTTTTATGGGTGCAACTTTTATATTAAAGTCAAGCGCTGATAAAAGAATAGAAAATGCGAATCCTTTCGAAATTATTAACAAACATAAATCATCGAAATTAAAAACCGGTATAAATGAGTACGAAGACAATGACCCGCTGACTATATCATTAGGCAAAACGTTCACGGACGCAGATTTGCTTATAGAGTTAGCCAAAAAGTCGTGCTTGTTTGAGTTTGATTCTAATGGAGAGCCCGCTGGTATTCAATATGAAAAGACAAAAAATGGAGAAATTCGACAGGCAATTAAAAACCGCCATCTGTTTGAAATCGTATCCAACAATCCTTTTTTACCTGATACTTATAAGCAGGCAATGGTACTTATCCCCGGCATCCAGGGCCCCAATAAAATTGTGGGAGAGTATAAAAAGTCTGCCGGCACTCACATCTGGGAATATCTGAGAGGAAACAGCTATATCCCATGGGGACATTATGCGGCAAACATGGGACATGATTCCATCAGGTACAAAATCGGAGCACTTAAGAAAGAAGATTTGATTGGTCTCAGGCATTTATACTACCAGAGAGTTTACACACAGGTTGCCCAAAGTCTGGGCATTTCCATTCCCGCAAAAAAACGTACTCTCACAGAAGAGGAGCTGGAGTCTTTACGGATACATCTTCTCGAAACCACAAAGCATAATAAAGGAGATAAAACTAATTTGCCCTTTAATGCATCAATGTGGGGATGGAATTTCGGATTTGATCTATCTCCTTCAGGATACCGCCTCAATGCCTCTCACCAGCAAATACACCAGCAATTTGCCATAGTGCCAACATATACATATGGTTTTATCAATGGAAAAAATGATAAAAGCTATACTTTATTTCCAACCTATACTCAAGGAGATGAAGTATCTCTCTTCTGCCGCCGGTTCAAAAACAGTACGGGCAAGAACTTCTTTGAAACATACATTAATGCCATAAAAAATAACAGGAGAATGGATGGCAGAGAAGACAAGGCAAAAAGCCTTATTTTCTATCAGGACGAAAATGTCATAGCTTTTGTGCCCAAAGCCCAACGCTCTCAAGGAGAAATACAGATTATGGCCACAGCAAGGTGCGGCAATATTCTTGAGGCGAATTCTACAGTGAGGAAATCTCTGGACATGGCTATTTTGACAACTGTAAGGATGCTGGAGAAATTGGGTGTGGAAATGATGATTTGTTACGAAACATCCAAGAGGTTTGATAATCCGGACAATGACCAGCGGCTTATGTACACTTTTATTCCCCGTCATCCTAAATCGCCAGGAACTTACAGTCAGTGGCTATATCGCTGGATTATCGGGCATTATCCTGAAGACTTCGCCCATGCCTGT
>JAYEFW010000246.1:0-6721 GCA_034658795.1 Thermodesulfobacteriota bacterium | reverse complement strand
GCCCTTTCCCGAATTTCATCATTGCCCTTACATCGGTCTTGTGGGAAAAGAGTTTTCACGCGTGGGTTGTCTGTTACATCCCCTGCTTGAGGAAAACAAGGGTATAGATTTCAGGGGGCTAAGCTATTACGGAGGCATGGCATGCAGAGTTTACTTCTGCCCGACATACCGCCACCTCCCGGCAGCTTTCAAAGAAATAGTCCGTGAAACGGCAAGTAACTGGTATGCATACGGACTTGTAATTACTGAAACAAAATTATTAAACACGATTTTTGAAAAAGTGGAAAATTGCCTTAACCGGCCATTAACAAAAAACGACATATTAAAGAATAAAAATACTCTTGAGGCTGTTAGAAAGCTTTTAGATTTAAAAATTAATTGGCCTTTCAGGCGACGATCATCTTTGGGACCAACAAATTATTTTTTTAAAGACCGGCTTTATTCCAGGCCCCCTGTAAATTATGAAACAATCGGGGAGCCTGTATCTAAGCATAACACCATATTACAAGAGTTGGAGTCCCAATTTAATTCAGCAAACGATCTTCAAGCCGCAGAAGATTTAATTGACGGATTAATTTATAAAGTAGTTGTTCAGGTGAATAGGCTGAAGGCTGAAGACACAAAAGGGCACTTGTAAAGATAATCGGGGAATAAAAAGTGTCCCACTTCTACTCCTTTCTTTCTTCGGCCTCTTCATCAGATCGGGACAACCTTCGAAAGGTCGCTCGCGCTTTGTCGGTCCCGATAATTGCGACCATATCGTTCAACCGGAACCGGAAGCCGATATCAGGGTTTGGCTCAAGCTTGTCGCCGCGAATAACTCCGACAACAGATGCCCCGGTCGCCTTTCGTATCTCAGCTTCACCGATTGATTTGTCGATGAATGGACTTCCTGACTCGACCAATACCCACTGAAGGTCGAACTGCTGCTCAGCGGTTCTGAGTTGGGGAAGAGTCTTGAGGAGCAAACAGCTCTTGCCGAAGAGCCTCTGTGTATTGCTGGATCTCCGGCGCGGGAATACGCAGATAAACAAGAGCCTTTCGAGTCATCTCGAGTCCGGCCTCGAATTCCGGCAACACCACCTCCGTAATGTTCAGTTCCTTGAAAACTCCAAGAACCCCTGAGCTGGATGCCCTTGCCACGATATCGACCTGGCTATTGAGCCCTTTCGCTTGAACCGCTGTGGCTCGTGACTCAACGATTCCCGGTGTCGTGATGAGAAGCAGGCACGCTGAAGCGATTTCAGCGGCTTCAAGTACGATCTCATGGCTCGCATCGCCGTACACAATCGGCATTCCTGCGATCTTGGCCTGTTCAACCCGACGTTGATCGAGTTCAATGATCACGAATTGCAGACCCAAACGCTTCAGAACCTGAGCTATCTGAAATCCGATCCGCCCACCGCCGGCGATTACCACGTGGTTCTGCAACCCGGCATCAGGGATGTTTATTGAGTCAAGCAGCTCATGCCGAAACCAGCGCTTCTTTAGAGCATACAGCCGTGCGGTCTGGCCTGAGACAATCGGCGTTAGTATCATAGTCAACACAGCGGCTGTCATGACAAAAGAATAGACGTCGCTTCCAATCGAATTGGTCGAGACGCCCACTCGTGCAAGCACAAACGAAAACTCGCCGATCTGGAATAGTCCAAGCCCTACAGCCAACGGAATGACATTTCCATATTTAAACACGAGGGATATCAAAGCAAAAATACATCCTTTGCCGATGCTCACAGCCAGCACAAAAAGGAGTACCTGCCCGAGATGGCCCAGCAGAAAAACCGGATCCAAAAGCATCCCTACCGACGCAAAAAACAGGAGCCCGAAAAGATCCCTGAGCGGAATAATGTCGCTCAATGCTTGGTGGCCGTAGTCCGATTCGCTCAGCACCATCCCTGCGACAAAAGCTCCGAAGGCGAACGAAAGGCCCGCCAGATATGTGACATATCCGATTCCAAGCCCGATGGCCGTGATGGCGAGCAGGAACAGCTCTCGTGAACCCAGCTTGGCGATGTGCGCCATTAAGCGTGGCAACAGCCTGGTTCCAAGCAGGATCATCCCAGTGATAAAAACTGCCGCCTTTAATGTCGCGTACCCGAGCTCAGGTAAACCGAGAGAGGGGTTGTTCATCTGCGGAAGGATGATCATCAACGGAACTACGGCCAGATCCTGAACAATCAGCATCCCGATCATCACCTTACTCGATAGAGTGCCGAGCCAACCTTGACTCATCAGCGTCTTAAGGATCACCATGGTACTTGAAAGGGAAATGATGGCTCCGAGCCAGATAGATTGTTTCCAGTCCCATCCCATAAAGTGTCCGATGCCGAATCCGAGCCCCATGGTGAGGATGATTTGAATGGGTGTGCCGATCAGAGCCACTTTCTGCACCGGCTTGAGATTCCGGAGAGAAAACTCAAGCCCAAGAGCAAAAAGCAGAAGAGCAACCCCGATCTCTGCAAGCTGCTCAATTTCGTGAATACTCGAAACCGTGAGACCGCTCGTGTAAGGGCCCAGGATCACTCCAGCCAGGATGTAGCCCAGAATCAATGGCTGCCCCAGTCTCTGCAGCAATAGGCCGCTTAAAAAAGCAGCCACGACGAGAATTATGATGTCAGTAGTTATACCCATGCTACTTTTCTACCGGCAGCCCTCCCCGATCCCTCATCATGCGAAGGAACACGACTTTCAGGAGCCCCGAATCAATGACTTAGATTTTTTTCGGATTCACCCTGTTTTCTAATCCCTGATCCCCGCTTTCTTCATTACCCATAAGTTTCAACAGCGGCCTGAAAAGATCCATGGGAAAGGGAAAGATGACTGTCGAATTTTGCTCTGACGACATCTCCCGCATTGTCTGGAGATATCTCAGTTGTAAAGCTATAGGGTTTTTTTCAATTATTTGCGCTGCATCAGAAAGCTTTGTTGCTGCCTGATACTCACCATCAGCATTGATAACTTTCGCACGACGTTCTCTCTCAGCCTCAGCCTGTTTGGCCATTGACCTCTGCATTTCCTGAGGCAGATCAATGTGTTTAAGCTCAACTGTTGCAACCTTTATTCCCCAGGGATCTGTATGAGTATCGAGTATTTCCTGTAATTGCGAATTTATTTTTTCCCTTGCAGATAAAAGTTCATCCAGCTCTGCCTGGCCGCACACACTTCTTAAGGTTGTCTGTGCAAGTTGAGACATTGCATAATTGTAGTTTTCAACATCAACTATGGCTTTTATCGGATCAATTACCCTGAAATAAATAACCGCATTCACCTTTACAGAAACATTATCCTTTGTAATAACGTCCTGAGGATCTACGTCCATGGCCACAAGGCGCATACTGACCTTCAGCATTTTATCAATAATCGGAATCAATATTATCAGCCCCGGTCCTTTTGCCTTTATTACACGCCCCAGTCTGAATATCACGCCTCGTTCATACTCATTCAATATCCGTATTGCTGAGGTCAGGAAAAAGATAACAAGCATTATTATTGCAATTGCAGTATACATTTTATCTCCTTTCGTAACAGTTTACGGTTCACGATTCACGGTTCACGGTTGATCAAAACATAAAACTGTTAACTGTAAACCGACAACCGAACTAATCAACCAGCTCCACCTCTAATACAAGATTAACAACCTTTACCACCCGAACCTTTTTACCCTGTTTTATTGTGTCTTTTGAAGTCGCATTCCACAACTCGCCATGAACAAATACTTTGCCTTCCGGCTTAATGTCTGTTTTCGCCACCCCGATTTCTCCGATAAGTCCTTTTGCCCCTGTCTTTGGTTTTGTGATCTGTGCTTTAAAAACAATACCGGCAACTGCCACAAAAAAAGCTGAAACTATAACCACTGTCGGCACAAATACCGTCCATGATAGTCCTAACCCGGGAGCGCTGTTTTCAAACAACATCATTGAACCAAGCAGAAGTGAGGCAATGCCTGCTATGCTGAGAAGGCCGTAACTTATAATCTTCATCTCCATTATGAACAGAATTACAGAAAGTATGATAAGAAGAAAGCCGGCATAGTTAACAGAGAGAGTCTGAAATGCAAAGAAAGCTAAAATTAACGAAATTGCGCCAATTACTCCAGGGAAAATAGCACCTGGCTGAGACAGTTCAAAATAAAGTCCTGCAAGACCTATCATCATAAGGATATACGCGATATTGGGATCGCTTATGGTTTTTAATATCTTTGTCCTTAAACTTTCTTTCAGAATTATCTTATTGGCATTGTCGAGCTTTAAAATCCATTTGTCTTCTATTCTGCGCCCGTTTATCTTATTTATCAAATCATCCAGGTCGTTCGCTATAATATCTATTACATTTTCTTTTAGAGCCTCGGTTTCAGTAACAGAAACACTCTCACGTATAGCATTTTCAACCCAAACAGCGTTTCTCCCACGCTTTTCAGCAACACTCTTCGCATGAGCAACCATATCATTTATTACCTTTTCAGACATGGTTCCTCCAATTTCTTTACCACCTGCCCCTACCGGATGCGCAGCCCCGATATTTGTTCCAGGAGCCATAGCAGCAATATCTGCCGCCATAGTTATCATAACACCTGCTGAGGCAGCTCTTGCCCCACTTGGAGAAACATAAACAACGACCGGTACCTTGCTCCCAAGTATAGCCATTACGATTTCTCTCATAGATTCAGCGAGACCGCCCGGCGTATCAAGCTCAATAATAATGCAGGAAGCATTATGTTCCGATGCCTTTTGAATTCCGCTTTTTATATAATCAAC
Organism: Thermodesulfobacteriota bacterium; assembly: GCA_034658795.1. Taxonomy (GTDB): domain Bacteria; phylum Desulfobacterota; class Desulfobacteria; order Desulfobacterales; family ETH-SRB1; genus B13-G4. The sequence goes on along the minus strand of JAYEFW010000246.1, from coordinate 1,967 downwards.
TACGCCCGGATTTATAGAACTTGATATTTTGGCTATATAAATATCATTCTGATCCGGAAAACAGTTCTCAGGAGTAAATGACAGAAAAAACAAAAGAGCCACAATAGAAAATTTGCATTTTATAAAGCGCATTTCTTTATCAATTCCCCATCTCATTCATTAACATTTTCATATCTTCCCAAACATCACGCTTTTTATCAGGATTTCTAAGAAGATATGCAGGATGATAGGTAGGTAACACCCTTATGCCACCGTATTTATGAAAATTGCCCCTGAGCCTCGAAATGGGTTCTTTTGTTTTTAAGAGTGTCTGAGCTGCAAAAGTCCCAAGCGCGCAAATAAAATCAGGCTTTAATACCGCTATCTGACGTTGTAAAAACGGTAAACAGGCTTTTATCTCGTCAGGCAAAGGATTTCTGTTCCCCGGAGGCCGGCATTTTATTATATTGCAGATATAAACCTGCTCTCTTGTTAATTTTATAGCCTGAATTATCTTAGTCAAAAGCTTGCCCGCAGCTCCGACAAAAGGCCTGCCTGTTTGGTCCTCTTCATAGCCAGGCGCTTCAGCAACAAATACAAGCCTTGCACTATGATTGCCCTCACCAAAGACAATATTTCTACGACCGTCACAAAGTCCGCATCGGCGGCAGTCACCCAGATCTTTACGAATTGATTCCAGTGTCTCAGGTAAAAAAGCTTCTTTGCTTTCCCAGCTTTTAATAATATCAAGGCTCTTTTCTGAGCAATCAAACCCCCGGCATCCTGATCCGGCTAAGAATCTAAGGTGGTTTTTAACATCCTCTATTGCTGAATTAAAACCTTTAATATTCACTTTTTCAAATGCTTTCACGCTATAAGTCAATTAGCACACCTTTGGTGCGAACATAAGGTTTACCGATTCAACCTTTGATCGAATTTAAACGGCATAGCCTGTTTGACAGCTACCTTTTTAAAGTCTGGGTGTCCAGGGTTGAGGACATAGTTAGATTCAGTTGGAATAATGGTGCTTGGTACTTTTAAAACCGCTGAGATTTGATCAAAATACCATATTTTACCTGTTTCTTTTAGCTTTATTGGCGGGGAATCGGCCTGCCAGTCTTTCGGCAGCCTGGCGATATCGTTTACATCGACAACCAGTGTCTTAGGAAAAATCACCTTGATGCTTACGTAATCTCTTAAAGCCTGATAAGAAGCCGCATGAACGATGATTTCAAGGGCGGCCAGAGCCAGGGAGTCAGATACGTAAACCACCCCTATACCCTTGTAATTCCACCGCCCCCCGTAGCGCCTTGAACCTGTACCGGTAAAAGCCTCATCGACTTTGCGTTTGTGCACCAATCGCCAGGCCGTTAACATTAATAAACTAGTCCGTCTTCAATGCGGCCCAGCATATCCTCAACTTCTCTGGCCCCCGGCTCTGTATCGGCAAACTCAAGAGGAGTTTTACCACCCAGACCTTTTACCGGTAAATGAAACCATTGACGTGCCAAATCCTCGTTGCCATATACTTCAATTGCTCTTTCGTACAGGCTGGCAAGGCGCAACACACGTTCTGATTCATCTGTTTTCAGACGACCCTCTTTTTTCCTGCGGGTCAACGTCCGTTGAGGAATATTCACAGCGGTTGCCAGACTCTTTTCAGGCACGCCCAGTATCGTACTCAACCGGCTGAAAGTCGAAACCGGCAGTCCCTGCTTAAGAAGCAAAATCAGGCCTTTTACATTTTCTGTTTGAATACCTATTGATTGCCCATACATTTTAATCTCCTAGGCTCAAGTTAATTAAACGGCCACATTACTTGTTAATATAGCCACATGGCCGTTTATTGTCAAGCAATTAAATTTCTGCGGGAATACCTTTCTTCAAACCTCAAAGGGCTTTCGGCACATTAGGAACGTGGACGAAATAACTTCCCCAAGTAGGCGCATAGATTTGGGAAGGGGGACGCCCAGGAAGGGGGACGCCCA
>JAYEFW010000245.1:0-2621 GCA_034658795.1 Thermodesulfobacteriota bacterium | reverse complement strand
AATTGATATTTTGCGTGATTTTTCACCTGCTGGAATGTCATGGGAATTATTAAACTTTTTAAGGAATAATATGTTCCATGCAAAGAGAATTATTTCAAAAACAATTCGCAATACAAGCAAAATAATGTTTGTGCTGCCTATTAACCATACAAGAATTACATAAGGAATTGCAAAAATGCGTATTATAATAAGAAGCGAACGCAGATAAGGCAATAACTGTTCAGGAATCTGATATCTTTTGTTTTGTTTCCATAATTTAAGCAGATCAAACCCCCATCTCGTAAAAAGAAATATCAATAATATATAAATAGTAATCTGTATTAAGGGAGCTGTGGAATAAAAAAGGCGAATTTGGGCATAGATATATATGAATAATACCGTTCCCATAAGTGGAAGTGAACGGTGAAATAGCTGTAGAACAAGCAGCCGACATGGATACTGTTTACTAAAAGGTTTAAGCTCAAGACTTTTACAGTAATTTTTTAATCGAAAGAGCAGAAACTGAAAGACAATAAATATAATAAAGAAGGTAACGATAAGAAAATTTTCGGAATTCCAGATAGCTGTTAGTTCTTTCGCCCAGAAATCCTTTGAAAACATCGAAATAATTTTTTCGGAAAGCTGGTTAAGCTCTTTTCCTATTTGCTTCAATTCCAGAGCTTTTAATGGATTAATGCCACGTTCAAAAAGTTCCTGCTTTTTCCTTTCATATATTTGCAGCTCGAATTTTTTTGATAATTCAGCAAGAGCATTTTGAATATTTTCCATATGATCTTTTTGTTCTGAGTATATTTTATTAAGTTTTTCGAGCAGGTTCCGTTCATATGAAAGATCTTTTATTAATACCTCAAAATTGCTTAAAAGGTCAGCCGTTTGAGAATCTTTGGCGCCTTGAGTTTTTATTTCTGCGAGTTGTTTTTCATTAAGAGCATGCTGTTCCTCTGCGCGCTGCAGCGATTCATTTACCGTGATTAGTTTTTTAATTGTTTCTTTAAGATTTGCAGATATGCTATCCAAAGAAGCTCTGTTATCTGTCCATGCCCTTTCAAGATTTTCAATTTTTGTTTTTGGAATAAGGAGAAGATTCCCATACGATGAAAGCTGAATTTTGTACACATTAAGCTCAGTGGCCATCGCTTTTTTTAGGCCCTGAGCCCTGTTGAGCTGTTCTTTTAGCTGATCAAGATTTTCTTTTTCCGTGTTAAGCGCATTTTCAATGGAAATTTTAAGATCAATGTATTCAACCTTTTCCTTTGATGCTTCTTTTTCCTTTTCTTGAGCTGCTCCCTTATCTGGTAAGAATGAGAGCCCTAAAAGAAGAGTTAAAAAAACAATTATTACAAAATGATTGGTGTTGGTTTTTTTCATAGCCATGACTTTCTTTTAAAGAAATATATTATTGAAATAGCAATGGCCACCATTATCAACCAAGATAGTCCATAGCCCCAAGGCCATTCAAGCTCAGGCATGTATTTAAAGTTCATTCCATAAATTCCTGCGACAAAAGTTATGGGAATAAATATTGTAGCTATCATTGTCAGCACCTTCATAACTTCGTTCATTTTGTTGCTTATAGTTGAGAGATATATATCAACCATGCTGGATAGTACGTCGCGGAATGACTCTATGGTATCAATCACTTGAATGGTATGATCGTGGATGTCTTTAAAATATATAGCAATTGATTCATTAATGAGTGGCGAGTCAAATTTTATCATTCCGCTGATGATTTCTCTTATGGGCCAGACCTGCTTGCGAAAAAAAATCATTTCTCTTTTTATATCATGAATGGTTTGCAGTGTATGAGGTGTTGGATTTTCTAATAACTCTTCTTCCAATGCCTCAATCGTTTCTCCAATAGTCTCAAGTATTATGAAATAGTTATCAACTATAGCATCCATTAAGGCATATGTAAGATAGTCGCATCCCATCTTCCTTAAGCGTCCTTTGCCTTTTCTTAGCCTGTCTCTTACTGAAGAAAAAACATCTCCCTCGACTTCCTGAAATGAGATGAGAAAGTTTTTCCCTATAATTAAACTTATTTGTTCTGACTTAACTTTAAGCTTATCTTCATCCTGATAAAGTACTTTTAAGACAATATAGACATAATCGTCAAAATCTTCTGCTTTTGGACGCTGGCCGGTATTTACTATGTCCTCCTGAATAAGGGGATGTATGCCAAAGTGTTTTCCTATTTTTTCTATAATATCAAGCTGATAAATTCCATCTATGTTTATCCATGTGGCAGATGTCTTATCTTTTAAAGGAAATGATTCTTCAATTTCTTTTAACTCTTTTTCCTGTAGTTGACCTTCATCATAGTCAATTATAGTAATTTTAACTTTTTCTGTTTTATGATCTCCGATATGAACCAGGGTCCCTGGAGCAAGACCTGCTTTTTTTTGATCTTCTTTTAATAAACCTTGGCATGTGTTTAACCTCCTATAACCCAGTAAAATATAACATCCATCCACCTCATGAATCACTGTCCATTTATTTTTGGTGTTAGGGCTGGTCCAGAGATTTCAATAAGCAAATTGTCTAATGAAAAAGTCTTTATGCGTTTTATAATTTTATCCGCCTCTGTTAGATCCAGATATTTTGTAATTGGGTTGGGTATA
>JAYEFW010000244.1:0-2647 GCA_034658795.1 Thermodesulfobacteriota bacterium | reverse complement strand
CATAGTTCGGACCTGCAATCAAAAGATTGTTGGTAATTATAGATTGTATCTTCTCCATTTTGCTCCCAAAAAAAATGTTTCTTATTAAGCCGTGACCGTATGCCCCTAAAACCACAAGGGCATAATGCGGCACATCATAAATGTTTTCTTCAAACTTTCCTCTTTCAAACATATGCCACTCAGTCACATAATGATCCATTTCTTCCTCAAGATTTTCATTTTTTATTATCTCTTCATACGATTCCTTTGAGGCATTTTCCATATGGGTATAAACACTCAGCGGCATTTCAGATGCTCTGCTTATACGAAATCCAAGCTTCAAAGCATTAACTGCATTTGCCGAACCACCAAAGAATACTGCAATACTTCGCCATTTTTTAAAAACAGGGCTGGTTATAAGAACCGGAAACCTTGCGGAATTTACAATACGTCTGACCCTCGGCCCTATGTAGCCAAGACCAATCTTTGAAGATAAATCGCTTATACTTCGAGGACAACACATAAAATCAAAATTTGTCGATATATCCGGAAGTGTTGATGCTGTAAAATTTTTTGGTTCCAGAAATCTTGCCTTAATTTTACCCTGGTCAAGCAGTTCCTTTGCATGTTTTAAAGCGGTTTCCGGTGAAGTCAGATAAGAGTTATCAAGATCAATCTGGACAACATCATTTTCAAAATACATCAAAAACTTTGTGAACTCGGGTATGTAAATAATCAGTGAGGCTCCGACTTTCTTGCAAAAGTATATAGATTGCAGCAAAGTCTCTCTTCCAAGTGGAGTATTTCTAAAAATATGAAATAGTTGAGCATCCATCACATCTCCTTATTTTGAGTGCCTAAAGTGAACTAAAGTATATTAAAGTGCCTAAAGTTAAGGTATTAATGCATAGGGGGAAGTGTAACAGTTTCTATTCCTATGTTATCAATTAGCACGCCGAAGGCGTACCATAACTTTAGGCATTTTAGGCACTTTAGCTCACTTTAGGCACTTTTTACTATCAAGTTGTTTATCATATAAAAATTACAGGTCCGTCTGAACCATCAATTCATTGCGATATTTATCCAATAGCGTAGCCTTAGAAATCATACCTAAAAATTTTCTGTTTGCAATTACCGGCATGGAAAAAAGCCGATTCACATCCATTTTACGTAGCACTTCAGACAAATCATCGTCAAGATATACAACTTTAACATCAGTATCCATTATCTGGCCCAAAACCACGGCATCGTACATCAGCGGATTGAAAAGATAGGGCCGTATATCATCCAGATGAATCATTCCTAAAAAATTATCGGTATTCTCATCCTCAACAGGAAAATAATTCCTGTGAGATTTTTTTATAATATTAATAAAATCCCTGAGCAGCATATTCTGTTTAACAATTATACAATCTTTCTCAAGCAGCTCCTGAACGCTCAGATCAGATAGAACTCTCGCATCTGTGCCCGGTCTTAAAAGCTGACCTTTTTCAACCAGCTCTTTCAGGTAAAAAGAAACAGGCTCAATATAATGGCAAAGTGTAGTAGAAATAACTGAGACTATAATAAGAGGAAGAATAACTTCATAACCTCCTGTGATTTCGATAATAAGAAAAAGTCCTGTTAGCGGAGCATGAAGCATTCCGCTGATAAGTCCCGCCATGCCTAATAAAGCAAAGCAACCCTCATTTACCCATGGAACTGAAGGCCAAAGTAAAACAAGCCCTCGGTGATAAGTCAGACCCGCCAGGCTGCCTATAACAAGGCAGGGAGCAAATATTCCGCCGGATCCTCCCCAGCCAAGAGTCAAAGAAGTCGCAAGAATTTTTGCAAAAACAGCCAGAGTAACAATACCAAGGCCCTGTGTATACGCCCCTTCTATCATTGTTCTGAGAGGATGATATCCCTCTCCAAGCACGATTGGGAGGAAAATACCGATTATTCCGACCGCACAACCTCCGGCAGCAGCGCGCACCCATATGGGAAAGGGAGCCTTTTTAGAAACTCCGTGCATTGACCTCAGAAGACGGGTAAGAAGTACAGACGCAACCGCCGAAATTATTGCCAAACCAATACAGGCAACAATATCTAAATGACCAATATGGAATAAACGATGGCTGAAAGCAATCTGGTTCCCCTGGAGTATTCTGCTTATTTCAGTGCCTGCAACTGAAGCAATTGCTATTGGAACAATATTTACAGCTTTCCACTCTCCAAGAATTACTTCAATAGAAAAGACCATCCCTGCAATGGGAGCATTAAAAATAGAAGATATTGCACCTGCAGCACCGCAGCCAACAATAGTAACACGCTGGCGGTCATTTAAAGAAAAAAGTTTTGCAATATTTGAACCAATAGCTGCTCCGCTCATAACCACAGGAGCCTCAGGGCCTGCTGAACCTCCACTGCCTATGGTAAGACAGCTTGATATCAGGCGAGAAAAACTTGAACGAAATCGCATCAGGCCGCCATAACGTGATACACTGTAAATCACTTCGGGCACGCCGTGTCCGGCGCCTTCTTTTACCATTTTGTCCAGGAAGAGCGCAGAAAGTGCCGCCCCAATTGCAGGCATAATAAATGACCACCAATAATGACGAAAATGATGGAGCCATTCAAACATCGCAATAAGCGACCGGTTAAGCGCAACAGCCGCCAGCCCGCTGCA
>JAYEFW010000243.1:0-11302 GCA_034658795.1 Thermodesulfobacteriota bacterium | reverse complement strand
ATAACTGTTTATTATGAAAACGAGATAGTGGGTCAATATGTAGCTGATATTATGGCCATTCCGTTCAAATAAAAAGAAAGGTATTTGATAAAATTTAATTTTATCTGTGAAATCCGTGAAATCCGTGAAATCCGTGTCTAAAACAAAACCCAACTGGCTTTTTCGTGGTTTGGTGGGCGTTTCTCTCGCCATCCATATCTTTATACTCATGCATGTATCCGGGATCTACAGGTCAAATGCATTGAGCTATATTGAGATGACCTTGCAGAACGTGTCCAAACCGTCCGCAAGATCTATCCCCAGACCTCGTCACAGGCCCAAGGATCTGAAGCCGGAGGACGTAAAAAGACTCAAGCTAACCCGTCGCTCTCCTTCTTTTAAGCCGATAAAGGTGGAGCCCGTTGAGAAAAACCTGCCGGATACTCTTATGGAAGGAATCGGCATACCGAATATTCCGGACACGCCAGGCCTTAATGTTGCTAACTGGAACCCCGGAGAATTAGCAGATTACGGCGATTCCGAGGTTACCTATCTTGAGATGGTGAGGCTCAAAATAGAAAGACATAAGAAATATCCTGAAACCGCCAGGGCCAGACAGATAGAGGGATTCGTAACCGTACGGTTTGTGATTACTCCCCAGGGAGATGTTTTAAATATTGAGATTATAAAGAGTTCCGGACAAAAGTCCCTGGACAAAGCAGCGCTCAAGGCCATTCATGCTGCGGCCCCGTTTCCAAGACCGCCCCAGCATCTTTTCAAAGGTGAGATTCCATTGGAGCTTACGATTGCTTTTGAGCTGATGTGACAGCATCTGAAGTCATAAAAAATGACTTCTAATAAATACTTTATCTTAAATACAGTAGCACAAGAAAAGGAGGAAAGCAGATGAAGAAATTGAGAAACGAAATGAAGCTCAGCGTATTTTTTTTACCAATACTCGTAATTGCCATGATGTTTGTGACCCCTGTTTTTGGACATGAACCAGGATCTGTTGAAACAGAGGAAGAGCAAAGCAGGGTTTATATGAAAATTGGTACAGTTACAGTATCTGAAAAGGCGGGTTATTTGACTACTGCAGATTCTCCTGGCTCTGTTGATGTGATTGGTGCAGAACAACTTGAAAGTGAGAACGTTGATTTTTCCATGCAGGCGCTGAAAAAACTTCCGGGAGTATACTATCAAGACTGGAACCAGGGCGTAATTCACGGCAGTATCGCCATAAGGGGCTTTGATCCGAATATGAGCGACTCAGTAGCCTTGTACGTAGATGGTATCCCGAATAACATGTCAACCGGATGGATGGACATGCGTCCATTCTTTCCATTTGAATTGGAACGGATTGAACTTGTCAAAGGAACATTCGACCCACGTTACGGATTAAACAACATTGCCGGCAATGTAAATGTGTTTACTAAACGAGGTGGAAATTATTCCAAAGTTAAACTTCTTCACGGCAGTTTCCAGACCAGCGAAGGAAATGCCATCATTGCCAGAGAAAAAGACGGTTTTTCCCAAACCTATTTTGTTGGCTACCGTAGAACAGACGGATATAGAGACCATTCTGATGTGAAAAAAGGGGCGGTGTCCGGCAAGTGGTTTTATACCACCGACGATGACAGGTTAAGCGTAGGGGCTATTGCCAGATTCTTTGATATGGATGCAAATTCAGCAGGTTATCTGACCAAAGATCAGTTTAATGATAATCCTGAGCAAATGCAGACATTTTCCAGAACAGATGGTGGCGTGCAGGAAAATCGTCAGATCAGCTTGCATGCGGATTATGACTTTACCGACGGTCTTCATTATTCTTTCAAAGTTTATACTCAGGATCTGGAGCGGTCACGTTGGGTACGACTTGCTCCGTCTGATACGTATCAGCATGAAAGATTTACCGATGAGAGACAATCCGGTGCTATTTCAACCCTCACCTATGAAACAGCCGATTGGGGTGTTGAAAACCTTAAACTCATATGGGGTGTGGATTATCAGTATCAAGATAGTATATATCAGCGTTGCAAAACCGATGACCGTGTACGGCGAGCTGATGGAATCTTTAAGGACTATGACTATCAGCAGTGGTTTTTGGGGAGTTATATTGCGGCTGACACCGAAGTAAACAAATGGTTACGATTGACAGGCGCTCTTCGTGTTGACCATCTTGATGGAGATTTTGAGGATAAAAAAAACAACACCAAGTCTGACATGATAGATTACGGCGATATCTGGCAGCCCAAAGTGGGAATTGTAGTTACTCCGGTTCATGGATACAATCTTTTTGCCAATTGGGGCAGAGCATTCCAAATTGGATCTTACACAGGACGCTTTAATGATGATGACTTCAATTATTCAAAGAATGATGGCTGGGAAGCAGGAATCAAGGTTTCTCCTGTAAATTGGCTTGCAGCTCGTCTCTCTTATTGGGAGCAAAATGCTTCGGATGAAATTGTGAAGAATGCGCTAGGAGATTTCGAAAATATAGGCGAAACTGATAGAGACGGATGGGACATTGGGCTTTCTGTGAGTCCTCACGAGTGGGTTACTTTGTGGGGAGCATACTCAAAAACCAATGCTGTTTACACTGATCCGGGTCCCAAAGCAACATGTAAAGGGAAAGATATTAAAAACATCCCTGAGTATGTATCTAAACTTGGAATTGATTTTGACCATCCAATTGGGTTTTCATCTTCATTATGGTGGGAATCCCAGGGTGATTATCCTGTGGATGCAGACAACAACTTGCCGAGGGAAGGGGATTATGACGTAGTTAACCTTGATCTGAGATATAATTTAAAGGCAGTAACTTTAGGTTTTCATATCCGAAATCTTTTTGATGAGGAATACAATAGTTTTGCATGGCTTCCATCTTGGGGAGCAAATCCTGTGCTGTTTTCACCTGGAGACGAAAGAAGCTTCTATGCATCAGTTACGTTTGAATTCTAAGAGCTTTTGCTTTGCAAGGCGGTTTTGCGCACAAGAAGCAAATTTATAAATAACTCAAAGCGAATCTTTCTCGTGGTTTGATTCTTACCGGATTTGCAGAAAAGAAATCAGCCATAGAGACTGTTACCCCAATGATGGAGAAAGATGGTCAGTGGAGAGTTTCGGGGTATTTCATCAGGTAAGACCGCCGAAACAAGATGGCTGTCGAGAATATTTGCAAATCATTATAAATTTGGAGGAACCAAATGAAGAAGAACGGGTGTACATTGTTTTGTGTTTTATTTTGTGCAGCGATCGTTCTATTCGCTCAGCCTTTGTCTGCCCATGACATGTGGCTGCAGGAGATAGAAGGAGGATTTTCAATTGCCCTTGGTCATAAAGGTCAGATCGATCCTTATGAACCTGCAAGGCTCAAGCATGTCACTGGATACACGGAAAATGGCTGGACTGTCCAGCTTGATATCTTTCAAGAGAAAGAAGGATGCCGGGTTATGGCAGACGAAGCCTTTTGCGCTGTCAGCGCCTTACTGGACAACCGGTACTGGCTGAAGACGATAGATGGCTGGGAGAACCAGCGCGAACGTAAAGGCTTGAAGATCGTGGAAGAGGGGCGTTCCTACAAGCATACCAAACACATAATCAAATGGTATGATTTTCTTGCCAGTCCTGTGGGACAACGCTTTGAAATCGTCCCGCTTAAAGACCCAACCAGCTTGAAGCAAGGAGATCGACTGCAGGTAAAGGTCTTTTTTGAAGGAAAACCGGCTTTAAAGGCAAGGGTCTCAAAAACAAGCAACATGGCAAAAACCCATGATCTCGAACCTGCAAAAGACGAAAGCTCAGTTGTAGTTCAAGTTGGTCCTCCAGGTCTTCAATTGATCAATGCCAAGCTCGTGGTTCCGGTCAAAGGTAAACAGGTTGTTTGGTTTGCGGCTTCTCTTACCTTTCGTACGACAAAGTGACGATTTAAAGGATTTATCGTGGGGCTATTGAGTTGTTAAGCCCTCTATCTGAATAGCGTTATCAACGCGGAAACGACAAAAAAGGAAGTCGAGGTACATAAGAAAACCAAAATGTAAGGGAAGACAGCGGCACCGGCTAGGGTTTGCGTGCTGCCTTCCCCGTGAAGCCCCCTCGGGGTGAGGGACGCCTCTATTTTTTTCATACCATCGAAGCATTCCTTCGTCAAATGAATTTAGAGTACCCATCCTCCGAGGGCCATCTTCAACATTCCAAACCTTAACTCAGCTTTATTTTGTTTCACAAGTTGTCAAAATAGAAATTTTTACGTGAAGCTATTATAGTACTGTCTTCGTGCCAAGGCTATTAAGCTGCCGGCTTGCTCAATTTACCAGCTTTAGGAATGGGGATGAAATAACGCATATCGTGAAATACAGGATCATTTTTGGGGCTTTACAACGGGTGTAAATCACGAGTGTTGGTTAAAACAATCACCCTGAACTACAGCCCAGGACATGAATTTTTACTGAAAGCTGCGATAAGACACCGCTTTGCCATTACCGTAGCAAAAGCCGTCTTATCAAAGATAACCCTAATTACCAGCAGTGTTGATTTACACCCCTTTACAACAGGAGGAAAAAAGATGCTAAACAAATGTAGATTCATTTTTCAACTAAATCTTTTTGTGCCGTTAATCATAATATCATTTCAAACTCATGCATGGTCTGCTGAACCAAGCAAGGTTCTTAAGCTTGATGATATTACTGTGAGAGAACAATCAAGCAGGGTTTCTCCGCCGCCGCCATCCGCAACCATACTGACAGGTGAGGAGTTGCAGGATATACATGTGGATAAGACATTATATCTTATGGAAAAGATTCCCGGAGTGGCTATTAAAGATTACTGCCAGGGTGCGGTAGCAAGCCAGTTTGTCATGCGTGGCTTAAGACTGGGACATAACACGGGCGCGGCTATTTTTGTGGACGGAGTTCCCCTTAATGAATCGACCTCGCATGGAGATGGATATGCTGACTTTAATGTCGTCATACCCGAAGATATTGCCTACGTTGAAGTCATCAAAGGGCCTTCATCAGCCCTTTACGGCCAGTTTGCCCGAGCTGGTGTGGTTAATATTGTTACAAAGCGAAAAGGTGATTTCAGCTTATATAAATTTGGCTTTGGGGATTGGGATCGTCAGCGCTTTGCCATGTCAACGGGTCATGAAGACGGTGCATTGAGCAAGGTTTTCGGGGCTGAGCTTTATAGAAGAGAAGGAGCCACAGAAAATTCCGGATGGCTGAGAGGAAATATTACCGGGAAATTCACATATGACTTTAACGAAGACCTTACTGGCTCCCTTGCTCTAAATCTCAATTCCATGGACTGGGAAGCCCCTGAATATCTCAGTCAAGAGCAGTGGGATGCAAAGGAATACTGGAGCGGTAAGCCCTTGGCCGGAGGCGAAAAATACCGGTATGGCGGAAGCGCTAATCTGACATATGATGTAACGGATGATGATTTTGTCAATTTGATGTTTTATGCTTACAGAAGCAATCTTACCCGCTATCGGGACAAAGATACCCATGTTGACGAAGAATACCATGACCGGGATATCTATGGCGGAAGCGCCAGTTACGTGTGGAACACGCTGCTTGGCACTATGGAAAACAGCCTAACCGTTGGTATTGACACCCAGCTGGAGTTGACGCACACGATCAACGCCGAAAATGAGAACATGATTCGTACGGCACGTCAGAAGCTAACAGTTGACGGTGATTCAACCCTGAATACATATTCGGTATTTTTTCAGAATCAACTGACACCAACAGAGGCCTGGAAAATCACCGTTGGCGGCCGTTATGATCACATGGATGGAGAACTCAAAGATAAGCTGAAAGGCATAAAGACCGATATGGAAGATCAGGATATCTTCAGCCCCAAGGCAGCAGTTGAGTTTACTCCTTTGAGCGGATATACGGTTTTTGCCACCTACGGGGATGGCTTCAGACTTCCGAGCGGATTCGATAAATTCAAGTATCCGGATCTTGAATCTGAAGAATACAAACAGTACGAATTAGGCCTTAAGCTAAATCCGATCCAGAGTTTTCAAGCCACACTGACAGGGTTTATCCTTGATGTTGAAGATGAAATCGTAACTGATGCCGCGGCCGGTACAAAGACAAACCAGGGCAAAACCCGTCGCAAAGGCATTGAACTGGAGCTAAACTATTATCCCATGGATCATCTTGAGTTATATGGCAATGCTTCCTATACCAAAGGAGAGTATAAAGACTACGTCCATAACGGCGTGGATTATTCCGGAGCTGATATCGATTTGGTTCCTGATTGGATTTTCAGCCTTGGAGCTCAATGGAAGCCTCCCGAGGGCTTTTTTGCTGGCTTTGACTACCGTTACGTGGGGGAGGGCTATAAAGAAAAATATGAAGCCGGCTATGCCGGACCAAAAAGGAAGACGATTGACTATTGGGTAGCTGATGCGCAGATAGGATACCAATACAAAAGTTATTCAGTTACACTGGACGCGACAAACATTTTTGACGAGAGATATCCTGCTTATGAGTCCGCATCCTCTTATAGAACAGCAAATCCCAGGGGCTTTTTTGTGACTTTTGCGCTAAACTATTAGTTTAACATGATAATAGCTGGTAAGCTAGTAAGCTAATAAGCTAATAAGCTCAACAGCTCAACAGCTCAACAGCTCGCCCGAAGGGCGCTAACTTACTAACCATAAGGAGAAAAAAATGAAGATTTTTGGAAAAACGTTGGGAGTATCTATTCTGGGTTTTGCTTTGATTCTGGGTGTATTCTCTATGCCTGCCAATGCTCATTTTATATGGATCAACGCTGGTGATTATACACCACCAATAAAGACGCCGGTGAGGTTTACCATCGGATGGGGGCATAACTTTGCCAGTCCTGTAGGCAATGTCATGTATAAACAGAAAAGTCTTGAGAAGATATATATGCTCGACCCGGATGGTAATGAACTGAAGATAAAGCCTATCGACGAGATTGAGTTCAGCGTGGAAAAACCATTGAAAAAGAATGGCGCCTATCTGGCCGTTGTTATGAGAAAGCAAAGTTTCTATACCAAGTCTGCCAAAGGGCACCATCTCCAATCCAAAAAAGGTTTGAAGGATGTTATTCAATGCAGTTACTGCGGGATGTATGCAAAGGCGGTAGTTGATGTAGAGAAAGGCGGGGGAAAGAACCTCACCAAACCAGTCGGTCATACTCTTGAGATAGTTCCCCTGGAAGATCCGGCCAGCCTGAGGGAAGGAGACTATATGCCTGTAAAGGTTCTGTATAACAACGAACCTCTTAAGACAGAACTCTATGCCACCTACGTCGGATTTTCCACAGAAAACGCATGGGCTTATACCACAAAAACGAATAAAGAGGGCATGGGCAAAATAAAGATGCTCAAATCAGGTGTCTGGCTGATCAAGGCTGGTCATACGGTGCCGTATCCTGATCCTGAGGAATGCGATCAGTATTCGTATTCTGCCACGTTGACCTTTGAGGTTAAGTAACACCTTTATATTCTTTTTACTACAACCCTCTTCTCCATGTTCTGGGGAAGAGGGGGTATGTGGTTAAACCAGGAAAGGAACAGTGATAACAATGATAAAGCAAACAACAAGCGCTAAACATCAACAATTATCAATGATTGCCGGCATTTTTGAGTATATGGGAAAAGGGATTTCAACGATTGTTGCAGTTATAGTCCTATCTCTGGCTGCATCGGTTGCATTTGCAGGGGATGATGAAGCCGAAAAAAAAGGAACAACCCGCCTGGAAGATATCGTGGTAACCGGCACAAGAACCCCTCATGCCTTAAAAGATGTTCCGGTGGAAACTGTGCTGATCAACAGGGAGGATATTGAGAAAACAAATGCGCAAAATGCCATGGATGTGTTGAAGAATATTCCGGGAATTGACGCGTCTGTTCACGATGACGTCTTTGGAACATACACATGGCGGGCCAAATTGCGAGGGTTAAACTTTAATGACGGTTACGGCCTGGTTCTTATTGACGGGCAAAGAGCCATGGGATGCGGTCAAAGTGGCGGCATGGGAGAATATGGTGCCGGACTCAACCAGATTCCAGTGGATATGATCGAAAGAATTGAAGTGGTCAAAGGCCCCAGTTCGGCACTATACGGCAGCGATGCCATGGCCGGCGTTATCAATATCATCACCAAAAAAACACCAAAAAAAGCAACAGGAAGCGCGGGTGCGTCGTATGGCTGGTACAAAGTCAAAGAAAAAGAAAAGAACGAAGAAATCATAAAGACTTCTGATGATGGTCATAGCCGTAACATCTCTACGACTTACGTTTCTTATGGTGACAGGATCTCTGATGGTCTCGGTTATTTGCTGCATTATAACCATGATAGTGCGGAAGACATAAGAGATGATCCGATCAAATCCGACCGTCACTCTTTTATGGGTAAACTGGATGCAGAGCTTAGCGAGAGCATTGATCTTTACCTGAAATGTGAATTGAGTGACTATGAAAAGATGGACAGTCGACAAGAAGACAGTTATCGCATTTCAGCCGGAATTGATTTTCGTCCGACAGATGACGATTTCATTTCTTTCAAGGGATACACATACACCTGGGATTTCATCCACGGCTATCCTGGTAATACCCATGGCTATAAATATGGTGATGTGGGATATAACCAGGCTGAAATTCAATACACCCGGTATTTGAGCGATTGGAATGCTCTTACCCTGGGAGGAGAGGTTCAAACCCAGGGCATTGATTACGTTATACATAACTATGATAAGAGCACTGGAAATGAGACTGGCATGGTTACAGTCAATGAAGACGTAAAGACTTCCAGTCTGTATGTTCAGGATGAAATTACTCTGTTTGAGGATTTTACCCTGGTCGCAGGTCTCCGTTATGATGACCATTCCACATTCGGGAGTGAGGTAAATCCCAAATTAAGCCTCATGTACAAGCTTTTTGAAGATACGACTTTTCGGGCTTCAGGCGGCAGGGCTTTTAAATCGCCCACCCTCCGTCAACTCTATTACGATATTCCGTACAGACATGGTGATTACTACTGCAAGTCCAATCCTGATCTCAAGCCTGAGACGGCAGTTGGTTATTCGGCAAGTGTAGAACAATGGTTGTTTAATCAGCAAGTTATGTTTAATCTCGGCTATTTTCGCACTGATGTGAAAGATATGGTTATCAGAGAAGATACTGGAACCACTTATGACTCCCTTGAGCTCAAAGAGTACAAAAACGTTGAAGAAGCCTGGACACAGGGCATTGAGTTCATGTGCAGAACATATTTTGATGAAGATTTTTCAGCCTCCTTGTCCTATACCTATACTGATTCGGAGAATAAGGAAACCGGAAAAGAACTGACCTACACTCCCAAACACGTTCTCAGTATTTTGCCTGCATACGAACTGGCAAAATACGGTTTGGGCACAAGTGCAACCATTTCGTACATTGGCAAACAATACAAGGACTCGGATAACACCGACGAGATTGATGCGCATACGGTGGTAGATGCAAAAATCTACAAAAACCTTTCCGACAAGGCCAAACTGTCCTTTGAGGCAGACAACATTTTTGACTCTGATAAAGGTGATGAGAGTAATTTCCGCACAGGAAGAACTTTTACTGTTAAGTTGGATGTTTCTTTTTGAGGTAACCGTTCACAGTTGTCGGTTTACAGTTCACAGTTTTTTAAATGAATTATACAACGACTGAAGCATTTTACAGCAATTCTAATTATATCCTGTTATTCACCACGAAGCACACGAAAAACGCGAAGTAGACCTTGTTATTTTCTTATTTCTTCGTGTGCTTCGTGTGCTTCGTGGTATTTCATTTTTTTGATTCGCAAAAATTATTCCATAATTAGAATTGCTGAGCATTTTAACCGTGAGCTGTAAACTGTGAACCGAAAACTGTTACCTTTTGAGAAACCCATCTTGGAATATACTTTGAACGAAAATAAAAAAAAGGAGGTGAAAAATATTAACAAGAAAGAGCTCACAAACAAAAAATCGTAGAAAAAAAAGGAGAGAATCAATGAAGATGACAAAGATTTTTTTTGTTACGTTGATCAGCTTCCTCTTTATCTTTTGTGCTGTGGAGTATTGTCCAGCACATGTAGATGAAGGAAAAGAGGGAGGAAAGCAGGTCTATAGACTTGACAAAGTGATCGTCAGAGATCATCCACTCAAGGATGAGTCTATGGTCGTAACACCTGATGTTACAGTAATTAATGTGGAGAAATTTCAAAAAGCCGGCAACGTACACAATATTCAGGATCTTTTGAGCGAGATTCTGGGTGTGAGTGTGCTTCGCTCAAACATCACACCAAGTCCCTCAGAAACCGTCTATATTAGAGGAATGGACCAATCACGGATACAGATATTTTTAGATGGCAAGCCAATGAGGCTCATGGGAAGACGGGGGTACTATAAGGTAGATTGGACCACCATGCCTCTTGATAATGTCGAAACGATTGAGGTTGTTCGTGGGAGTCATTCACTTCTTTATCCTTTTTCTATGGGTGGCGCTATCAATATCATCACTAAAAAAGGAAAGAACACCGATGAGGTAAAACCGGATATATCAATAACAACTGAATTTGGTTCATATGGGGCAGAGAGCTACAGCGCCAGTCTGCTGGGAGGCCTGTTCAATACAATCGGTTACTCCTTTTCCGGCGCTCGAAGGAGTGGAGACGGATACCTGAGAAACAATTATTACGATACAGGTAATTTCAATGCCCGGATTTCTCTTTATCTCCCGACAGATGGGATTTTGAGCTTCGGGTGGGACCATGTGGAAAATGAAACAGGATATGCGGTTATAAATGATCCATCAAGGAGTGATTATGACCCGGATTACCCGATTGTCCTGGCAGAGAATGTTGATACGTTTACACACGATAACGAAGGGAAATCTTACACGGGCGGAGATTCTTACTGGAAAAAGAGAACCAATGAATATAATATTCTTTTTGAACAGCCCCTTGGTTTGGGAGAACTCCGGGCTCAGGTTTATAAACATAAGTCTGTGCGTGACAGATTATCTTACCTATCAACCGGAATTCAAAAGGAAGAATTCGATATAAACGAATACAACATGGGGTACAACCTGGAATATTTGGATTTTGAACTTATCACAAATCATGCCTTTTCCATTGGAGGCGAATACCGGACCCAGGGGGATAAGGATGATAAGGATTTTTACGAAATCTTCTCCGGATTTTTCCAGGACGTTTGGTCCATAACCTCACCCCTGACTCTTACCTGGGGTACCCGTTACTATGAATTCCAAAGCGATGCTTACAAGGCAGGATTCCCTGGTTGGGGAATATTTAACAGCCTGAGTGAC